>DATBGA010000138.1:0-17916 GCA_036558225.1 Candidatus Methylomirabilota bacterium
ACGCGTGAGGAGCGCCATGCGCGTCTACCTCCCGAGGTTGTCGCCCCCACGCGCCGGGCGAGCCCTCGGCCGGTGTGCCCGAACGATAGCGCGTCGCCGGCGGGGCGGGCAAGGGTGGCCGGGCGCCGACGCCGGCGCCCGGCGGAGGGCTCGACGGCTGGGCGGCGGCCCGGGAAGAAATCTGAATACATGCAAACTACTGCGATATACAAGCCGCTACTATTGACAGCTGAGGCTCGGTGCGTGTACTGCTTACCTACCCATGAAGCTCCGCGACCTGAGCTGTGAAGGCCGGCCCGCGTTCCCACCCACCTGGCAGGACCCGTACACGGGGTCGCAGCCGCTCCGCGACGAGCCGCTCGGCGGCGTCCTCGTCGCGGTCGAGTGGGGACGGCACAATCTCTCGCTCGAGCTCACGAACTACTGGCGGGGCCGCCGGCTCAGCGGCCGCCTCCTCACCGACGACGCCACGGCCCTGCCGCGGATCCACGCGCTGCTGAGCGCGAACATTCCGCGGCACGTCGACGAGCTCGTCGAGATGGAGCTGCCCGCGCTGGCGCCGCGCAGCGCGGCGTCGAGCGCCCCGACGTCCGATTCCCCGACGGAGACTTCGCCCGATGCTCCGAGCCCGCCGGATCGGAGCCCCGCGCCCGCGCTACATCCGGACGTGGCGCTTCTCGTGGCCACGCTGGTCCGCAAGGGACTCTTGGCCCCGGAGGACATCGAGGCCACCCGCCGGACGATGGCGGAGACGGCCATGTCCGCCTCGGCATCCGCCTCGCCGCCGCCGGCTCGTCCGCGCGACCCGCTGGATGCCGACGAGGCGCTCGGCTCCGCGACGGTCCGGTTGATACCGCGGAAGTAGCTCCGCTCCGGGCCGCGATTCGACGCGGCTTTGACGGCGCGCCGGTCGAGCGACGCGTGTGCTGCCTGCGATCGGCCGCGGCGGTGGAATCTTCCCTCACGACGGAAGCAGCGGCGCAGGCGCGCGGGTGGACGCCGCCGGCGGAGCGTTGGAGCGGCGCCCCGGGCCGCGGCGTGAGGACCGGGCCGGCCGGCCGGCGGCCTACCGGTGCTTCGGGTGCAGCTGGGCGACGGTGGTGGCGGCCCCGACCGCCTGCTCCAGCGCGGTCAGCCAGATGTTGGCCATCACGTGGTAGCCATTGTTGTTCGGGTGGAGCACGTCGTGGCCGGGCGCGATCCCGAACAGGCTCGGGTCGTTCATGCCGTCGAAGATCTCGGCCAGCACGATCCCTTCCGCCGACGCGACCGAGTGGAGCAGGACGTTGGTGTTGAGGATCACGTCCTGGGCGCACGTTTCACGCCGGAAGTTCGGGGGAATCGTTCCCAGCAGCGGAATGGTGCTGTTGGCCTTGGCGCGCTGGACCATCGCCTGGAGGCGGGACGCGATGAAGGCGGGCTCGTCGCAGTGGCTCGCGTTGTTCGTGCCTTCCATGATGAGGACGAAGCCCGGGTGATCGGCGGCGAGCACCGCGCCGATGCGATTGGCGCCCTGCTCGACCTGCTCGCCGCCGACCCCGCGGTTGATCACGCGCCAGGTCGGGTCGGACGCGCGGAGCATCGCCTGCAGGTCGTTCGAGTAGTTGTTGCTCGTCAACAGGCCCGCCTGGATCTTGCGCTCCTCGAGGACGCCCTGCGTGATGCTGTCGCCGAACGCGGTGACCGTGTGAGGGTTGTTGGCACCGAAGTTCAAGCTCGCCGTCGTCGTGCTAGGCCCGGTGGCATGGCTCGAGTGCCCGCAGCCGAAGACGGCGAGCGCCAGCGCAATGGCGACCATTCCCGCCCCCTTGCGGGCGGCGATGCCGGGCGGATGCGAGGCCCGTGCGGCGGCGAGCATGGCGGACAATTTTCTCGCACAAAAGCAACGTGTCAAGCGCGTTTCGTGTAAGGAAAAACACCGACAGAGAGCAGACCGGCGGGCCCGACATGTCGACGACAGGCGCCAATCGGCTCGCGGCGCCGGCCGCCTAGCGGATGACGCTCAGGTGTCCGTCCTGCTCGAGGAGCACGTAGCGGACGCCTCGCAGCGTCACGATTCCCTCCCGGCGCAAGGCGGCGTGGAACTCCGAGCGGCTGAGGCGCTCGCTGGCCAGGTTCGCCCAGAGGATCCGGCCGTGACGGACGAGGATCGTGGGGTGATGCTCCACGGCCCGCCGGGCGGTCTTGGAGTTGTACGTCACCCACGCCACCAGGGCGTTCACGCCCAGGATCGTCGTGGCGCCCATGAGGCCGCCGACCAGCGAGTTGTCGTTCCCGATGAGCGCGTTCTGCACCACGTTGCTGATGACGAGGAGCACGACCAGGTCGAAGGGCGTCATCTGCCCGAGCTGGCGCTTGCCGACGAGGCGGAACGCCGCCAGCAGGAACGCGTAGACCACGACCGAGCGGACGATCTTCTCGACGACCGGGATGTCCGGGATCCAGAGATGCACGGGACCCTCCTCCGCCGCTCCTCGGGATCGAGCGGCGCGCGGCGATTGGCGCCTATCGTACGGGACCCCGGAGCGGACGCGAAGGTTGTCGCGCGGCCCCCGCCGCGGCGAGCTCGCGCGGCCCGGGTGACCCGGCGCCGCGTGCCTGGCGATAATGGGAGCCGTGGACGCCCTGTATCGCCTCGAGGCGGTGGTCCTGCTGCTGGGCGCGGTGCTGATCCTCATGGCCGTCGCCCGGCGCGTCCTGATCCCCTATCCGATCTTCCTGGTGATCGGCGGGCTCGTCCTGGGCTTCGTGCCCGGCGCGCCCGCCGTGCGGCTCGACCCCGAGATCGTGTTCCTCATCTTCCTGCCGCCCATCCTCTGGGCGGCGGCCTACTTCACGTCGCTCCGCGACTTCCAGGCGAACCTCCGCCCCATCACGCTCCTGGCGGTCGGGCTGGTCCTCGCGACGACGGCGGGCGTCGCCGCTGTCGCGCACGCGATCGTGCCGGGCCTGGGCTGGCCCGCGGCGTTCGTTCTCGGGGCCATCGTGTCCCCGCCCGACGCGGTCGCGGCCACGGCCGTCGCCCGGCGGCTCCGCATCCCGCATCGCGTCGTCACCATCCTCGAGGGGGAGAGCCTGGTGAACGACGCGGCGGCGCTGGTGCTGTATCGCGCCGCGGTCGTCGCCACCGTGACCGGCGCGTTCGGCGCCAAGGAGATGCTCTGGCAGTTCGTTCTCGCGGCGGCCGGCGGCGTGGCCATCGGGCTGGCGGTCGGCTACGTGACGCGGGAGGCGCTTCATCACGCCGACGACAGCCTGGTGGAGACGGCGATCACGCTGCTGGTTCCCTACGCGGCGTGGATCCTGGCCGAGCGCCTGCACACGTCGGCGGTGCTCGCCTGCGTCGTCGGAGGCATCTATGTCCGCCGGGGCTTCAGCACGGCGGTGCCCCCCGCGACGCGGATCCGGGCGCGGGCGGTCTGGGATCTCCTCGTCTTCGTCCTGAACGGTGTCATCTTCGTGCTCATCGGCCTCCAGCTTCGCGCGATCCGCGACGCGGGCCTGGTCGAGACCCCGGGGCGCCTCGTCATGTACGGCGCCGTGATCAGCGCCGTCGCGATCGGGATTCGCCTGGTCTGGGTGCCGCTCGCCGCGGTGATCCCGCGGCTGGTCAGCCCGGCGCTCCAACGGCGCGATCCCATGCCGCCGTGGTCCGCGGTCTTCCTACTGGCGTGGACCGGCATGCGCGGCATCGTCTCCCTGGCTGCCGCCCTCGGGCTCCCGCTCGCCACGGCGTCGGGGACGCCGTTCCCCTCGCGCGACCAGATCATCGTCGTCACCTTCGAGGTGATCCTGGCCACCCTGGTCCTGCAGGGCCTGACCCTGTCCCCTCTGATCCGCCGGCTCCGGCTCGGCGACGACACCTCGCTCGAGCTCGAGGAGGCCCACGCGCGCCAGGAGGCAGGCCGCGCGGCGCTGGCGCGGCTCGACGACCTGGCGGCGGCGCCGGGCGCGCCGCGCGAGGACATCGAGCGGATGCGCACCCTCTACACGCAGCGGGTCCAGCGCGCCTCGTCGATCGATCCGGGGGCCAGCGCCGGGTCCGCCCGGGCCCAGGCCGCTCTCCGACGGCTCCGTCACGAGACGCTCTCTGCGGAGCGCCGCGCCCTGATCGCGCTCCGCGACGACGGCGTGATCAGCGACGACATCCTCCATCGCCTGGAGCAGGAGCTCGACATCGAGGCGATGCGCATCGGGCTCGGCGAGGAGCGTCTGCCCGGCCACTCGCACGGCTGAGGCGGCGGCGGGACGGTGCGGCCTCGGGCCTTCAGCGCGGCCTCGCCGCCCCGGGCGCCTCCACGGCGCCCCGATACTGGAGGTACCGGGCGACGAGCCAGCAGAGCAGCGCCCACGCGAGCCCCGCGGCCCAGCCGGCCAGGACGTCCGTCGGGTAGTGGACCCCGAGGTACACACGCGTGATCCCGATGAGGAACGTCACCCCGAAGGACACGGCGAGGACGTAGATCCTGACGCGCCGGCGGGCCGCGAAGCGCGCAAGCAAGGCGCCCAGCGTCAGGTAGATGACCGCGGCGGCCATGGAATGGCCGCTGGGGAAGCTCGCGCCCCGGACGACGACCAGATGCGGCACGATCTCGGGACGCGTGCGGGCGAAGGCCTGTTTCAGGGCGATGCTCAGGAAACCGCCCCCGCTGGACGCGGCGATGACCAGCGCCGTCGCCGCGTACCGGCGCTGCAGGACCAGGTAGCCGAGGGTGACGAGGATGACCATCACGAGAACCGCTGTGCCGCCCAGCGCGGTGAGGTCCGTAACGGCCCCGGCCAGCCACGGCGGGCCGACGGGGACGGCGAGATCCGTGTCGTGCCGGAACAGGCGCAGCACCCACTCGTCGAAGCGGCGCATGTCGCCCTCGCGCATCTCCTCCGCGAGCTCGATGAACCCGTAGACGGCGAGAACGACCACGAAGGCGGTGACCAGCACGACCGCTTCCTGACGCGCTAGCCACCCGAGGGGAAGGCGAGCCGCGTCGCGGAGGGGCTGGAGCCGCGCGCGGATCCCGGTGGCGAGTCGCCGGGCGGTCAAGGCTCGCCGGCCTTCCGGCCGCCGCGCGCCCTCGCGTCCACCGGGTCCTCGGCGGCCGGTCGCGGCAGACCGGGGACGCCGTGCCGGGCACCGCAGCCGGCCACGCGACGCGCGCGCCTAGGGACGAGGGAGCAAGCCGCTGGTCGGGCCCGACACCAGCTGACCACACAGCACCCGCTCGCCCGAGTTGCCGGACGGGTCCGTCCGCTGATCGTCCGCCTTCTCGTGGATCACGATGGCGCTGCCGTCGGCGTCGAAGATCGAGCTGGGGCCGCTGCCGAGCGTCAGCCGGTCCGTGACCGCCACGTACTCGGTCCGGCCGTTCGCCGTGGCCTCGATGTCGGGCAGGTCGCCGCCGTGGGCGCCTTCAGGGTTCTCCAAGCCGTGCTGCTTGCCGAGGGGGTTGAAGTGGCCGCCGGCGCTCTGGAACGCCGGCCCCTCGCACCGGCCCACGGCATGGACGTGGATCGCATGGCGCCCGGGCGCGAGCCCCGCCACCTGGACCACGATCCGGACCCGCCCGTCCTCCTGCCGGAGGACGGCCGAGCCGACGGACTCGCCGTTCGCGTTCCTCAGCTCGGCCCACGCCATCCGCCGCGGCTCGCCCGCCGACGTTCTCTCGCCGGCACACCCGGCGAGCCCGGTCGCGACCAGGAGCGAGCTCGCGGCCACCATGCCCCGCATGCCCCGCATCGACACCTCCCCTGCCAGCCTCGTCCGGCGGACGGCAGCCCGGCAGTCCGCTTGCACGAGCTGACGCTGAGCCCTCCACGGAGCGTACACGCCCACGGAGGACCGATCCACACCGAAGGAGGACCCGATGGCTCGATACCTGCGCGACATCATGACCCAGAGGCCCGTCACCCTCCAGACGACCGACACCGTCACGGCCGCGGCGCGCTCCATGCGGGACGGGAACATCGGCGACGTCGTCGTCCTCGAGGAGGACCGGATCCAGGGAATCCTGACCGATCGGGACATCGTGGTCCGAGCTCTCGCCGAGGGACTCGATCCGGCCCGGACGACCGTCGGCGAGATCTGCAGCCGGGAGCTGACCACGCTCTCGCCCGAGGATCCGATCGGGGACGCCGAGAAGATCATGCGCGACAGGGCGATCCGCCGGCTCCCGGTCGTCGAGGGCGGACACCCGGTCGGGATCGTCTCGCTCGGCGACTTGGCCGTGGAGCGCAATCCCGAATCGGCGCTCGGCGGCATCAGCGCCGCCCCGCCCAACCGGTAGCGCCGAGCGTGCGCACCGCGCCAAGGTGGCGGCGCCACGACAGCGTGGCGCCGCCTGGCCGCGCGCACGCCTAGAACTTGATCTGGGGCGCGGCCTCGCTCCCCGGCGCCGCCTCGAAGAACGGCTTCTCCCCGAAGCCCCGGAAGGAGGCGATGAGGCTCGCCGGGAAGGTCCGGATCGCGGTGTTGTAGGCGCGGACCGACTCGTTGAAGCGTCGCCGCTCGCCGGCGACGCGGTTCTCGATGCCCTCCAGCTGATTCTGGAGCGCCAGGAAGTTCTGGTTCGACTTGAGCTCCGGATAGCGCTCCACCGTCACCAGGAGGCGGCTCAGGGCGCCGCTGAGCTGAGTCTGGGCCTCCTGGAACCTCCGGAGGAGGGCCGGGTCGTTCAGGACCTCGGGAGTGACCTTGATGCCCGCCACGCTGGCGCGGGCGCGGGTGACCTCCTCGAGGACGGTGCGCTCCTGGGCGGCGAAGCCCTTCACGGTCTCGACCAGGTTCGGGACGAGGTCGGCCCGCTGCTGGTAGACGGTCTGGACCTGGGCCCAGCTCTCCCGCACGCCCTGGTCCAGGGTCACCAGGCTGTTGTTGACGGAGATCGCCCAGCCGAGGCCGAGGACCACGATGAGCGCGATGACACCGAGGACGAGGAGCCCGGATTTCATGGGTGTCCCTCCCGCCCGGCGCGGCCCGCGGCGCGGGCGAGCGGGCGGATACGCTCAGGCACCGTCACCCCGGGGTGTGTCGACCGAGAGCAGGCGCCGGCGCACGATGAGAACGTACAGCAGGGCCGTAATCGCCACGTAGAGCTCCAGCATCTCGAACAGGGCCGTATCGCGCCCCTCGCGCAGCCCGTGCGGCAGCGTCCGGAAGAGGCGCATCAGCAGCGTGACGGTCACCAGGGGAATCAGCTCGCTCCGCGGCAAAAGGTAGTACGCGAAGCGCCCGGGCGCGAACTGCCCGCCGGCCCACATGGCGGCGGCCGGCAGCACGATGCCCCCCACGGTGACGCCCGCGATGGCGGCGTTGCGGAGCGTCTTGGTGGGCTTGTCGCTGAACAGGTTGTGGAGATTGGTCTCGTGCTGGGCGTTCTTCTCGACGAACCAGCGCGGGCTCTGCCAGCCGAAGAGGTGCTGACCGTAGCTGATCTCCTCGAGGCCGGCGAACAAGGCGCCCAGGGCGAACAGGACGTAGAGCACTCGGACGGCGGCGGGAGCCCTCCCGCGCGTCCGCACCGCGAGCCCGAAGGCGAGGGCGCACGCCGTAAACCAGCACGCCGCGGTCCCGATCTCCACGGGCCCGTATTCCGAATCGAACACCCAGAGGAACATGTCGTGGGGCATGAGCGCGAGCGAGACGCCGTAGATCACCATCCCGAGGCAGGGGAGGATCACGCGGGCCGCGCACGCGAGGCGCCTTCGCCGCATCGAGACGGCCATGTGGCCCGCCGCGCCGCTCCCCTTCGCGACACCGCCGGTGGACGTCGTGGCGGGATGGGGCACGGGCATGCTCCGATTCAGGCACGCGCTCCCATGGCTGTCAATCGGTTCCCGCGCTCGGCGGCTGGAGAACGCCGGCCACCGCCGTCGCCCAGCGCCGGCTTCCGCGCGCCTCCGCGGGGTGGCCGCCCGCACCCGTGCCAGAATGCTCACCGTGACTGGGGACGCATCGCCGACCTGGCCGAGGCGCGCCGCGCCCGGCCTGGCGGTCTTCCTCGGGCTGCTCGGCCTCTATGCCGGCGTTCACGTCGCGCTCCGCCTCCACCTGTCCCCGGTTCTGGCGATCGACGACGCCCGGGAGCTGCTTCTCAGCCAGACGCTCGAGCTCGGATATCTCCCGCGACAGCCCCCGCTCTACAACTGGCTGGCCTGGGGGAGCGTCCGGCTCCTGGGGGCCACCACCGCGGCGCTCATCGTCTGCCGGTACGCGACGCTCGGCCTCGCGTACCTGTTCCTGTACCTCGGCGCTCGCCTCGTACTCGCACGCCCCGGCCTGGCGATCCTCGCCGCGTTCTCGCTGGTCTTGATGGCGCCCTTCAGCTGGGACGCGCACGCGGAGCTGACCCACAGTCTCGCCGCCCTGGCCGCCGCGTCGGCGGGCTTCTACGCGATGGTCCGGCTGGGCCGGTCGGGAAGCGTCCTCGCGTACCTGGGGCTCGGAACGGCCTTCGCCGCGGGCTTCCTCGCGAAGTTCAGCTTCGGGCTCTTCGGAGGCTCGCTGCTCGTCGCGGCCCTCGCCACGCCCGAGTACCGGCGCCGGGTTCTGTCTCCCCGATTCGGGCTCACGGTCGGCACGGCCCTGCTCCTGTGCCTTCCGTACGCGCTCTGGTTCGCGGAGCGGGACCTGTCGATCACGCGCATGTACGCGGAGGAGGTCCGGCGCGAGGCAACGTCGAGCTACCTCCGGGGCGTGTCGAGCGGCTTCTACTATCTCGGCCGCATGCTCCTCGTCTACCTCGGCCCCTTCGGTCTCGTCTTCTTCGCCCTATTTCGACGAGCCGGGACGACGGCGCCCACCGCCTCTACGAGCGCGCGGCGGCTGGTCGGCAGCCTGCTCCTCACCGAGGTGGGCCTGCTGGTCGCCGCCATCCTCGCGGGCAGCGTCACGTACCTCCGGTTCCGCTGGCTCACGCCCGCGTTCTTCCTTGCCCCGCTCCTCGCCCTGTCCTGGGTCGACACGGCGGACCTCGCGCGTCGGCAACTGGTCCGCTACGCCGGCACGCTCCTCGTCGTCGAGGCGCTCATGGTTTTGGCGCTCACGGTCAACGTCCTCCGGGGCGATGCCCTTGGCGAGCCGTCCCGGCTCAACGCGCCGTACGATCAGGTGGGGAGGGCGCTGGCCGACGCCGGGTTCACACGCGGGACGATCGCCGCTGGCGAGGGCCCGCTGGCCGGGAACCTGCGGCTCCGCTTCCCCGAGGCCCGCGTGATCCGCCTGACGAATCCGGACTACCTGCCCCCCGCCTCCAGCGCGGGCCAGTGCTTGGTGGTGTGGGACGAGGAGACGGTCGACCGGCCCGCGCTCCTGGCCTGGGTGTCTTCGGCGCTTGGGGCGAGAGTGGAGAGCGAGCCGGTCCAGACCATCGCGGTCCGATACCACCACGCCCGGGCGCGAACCCTCCGGGTGAGCTACGTCCTGATCCGGGCCGGCCGCGGCGACTGCCGCTGAGGCGCGCCGAGCCGATCCGCTCCGGCGCCGCGCTCCTCGAGCGGAACGGTCGCCGGCACGCAGCGCGGCAGGAGAAGGCCGCACGGCCGCGCCAGGATGGCGAGGGTGAGCTCCCCGCGTCGCCGAATCGCAACGTTCCGTCCGCGTGGCGCGAGGGCGGCCGATTCGGCCGTGCTACGCTACTGGCTGCGGGCCCCGATCCACCTAACGGCTCGACAGGCGAGCGGCGAGCGCGCCCGATCCCGGGCGTGCTCGGCGGGGGTGGCGGTCCCGCCGGGAGGGTGGGCCGATCGTCCGGAAGTGGCACGAGCGGCGGACCGGGCGCGCTTCGCAGTCCCGCCCGCGGACCTTCGCCCTCCTCCTCGCCGCCTACGCGATCGGCCACGCGGCCCTCCGGGTGTGGATCTCGCCGATCCTCAACATCGACGACGCGCGAGAGGCGATCTTCAGCCAGACCCTGGCGTGGGGCTACCAGCCGCGCCAGCCGCCCCTCTACACGTGGCTCGCGTGGGCGACGGTCCGGCTCGCCGGGGTGAGCGTCGCCAGCCTCTCGGGGCTCAAGTACGTCGTGCTCGCCGTCGCGTACGCCTTCGCGTACCTGACGGCCCGGCGCGTCCTGGTCGAGCCTCGGCTCGCCCCGCTCGCGGCGTTCTCGCTGCTCCTGCTGCTGCCCGTCGGCTGGTTCGTCCACGACGACCTCACGCAGAGCGTCGCCGTGCTGGCGACCGCCGCGGCCACCGTGTACGCGCTGATCGAGGTCGAGGCGACCCCCACGACCGGACGCTACGCGTGGCTGGGCCTGGCCCTCGCGCTGGGCACGCTGTCCAAGCTCACCTATCTCGTCTTCGCCGTCGCCCTCGGGCTGGCGTCGTTGACCGTCGCGCCCTACCGCCGGCGCGTCCTCGCCCCGCGGGCAATCCTCACCGCCCTGGTGGCGGCCGTCCTGGTGCTGCCGTACCTCGTCTGGCTCGCCACGCACCGGGACGACCTCACCCGCTTCGCGGAGCAGCTCGGCCCGGGGGGCGCGCGCCCCTTCGCCGCCGGCGTGCTCGACGGCCTGGGCGCCGGGCTCCGCGCCCTCGCCTACTATGCGGCGCCGCTCGCGCTCGTGTTCCTCGTTCTCTTCCCCGAGACCTATCGCATCCGCCCGCCCGCGGCGGGGCCGGAGCACCCCGCGGGCCTCCTGGTCGGGCGCACGGTCCTGGCCGGATTGGGCCTGCTCGCCGCCGGCGCCTTCCTGAACCTCCTGGGCCAGCTGAAGTTCCGCTGGGCCATCCCGCTCTTCTTCCTCCTGCCGCTCTGCGCGTGCTGGCGCCTGGATCGACTGGGGATCGACGCCCGGAGGCGCCAGCACCTGCGGGCGTATGGGGGGATCCTCGTCCTCACCGAGGCGCTGATCGTCGCCGGGATCTTGCTGCAGATCCACGTCGGCGCGCGCGTCGGGCTCCCGGCGCGACTGAACACACCCTACGACGCGGTCGCCGGCGCGGTCGGCGCGGACGGGTTCCGCCGGGGCACGATCGTCGCCGGCCTCGGGCCGCTCGGCGGCAACCTGCGGCTCGCGTTCCCGGGCTCGCGGGTCGCGAGCCTCGAGGCGCCGGGTTACCTGCCGCCGCCCCCGGCGGGCGTCGACAGGGGTGGATGTCTCCTCGTCTGGGACCGAGAGCCTCGCGAGGCGGTCCCGGAGGATCTGGGCGCGTGGCTCCGGGCCCGCCTCGGCGTGGAGGGACCGGCCTCGGTGGTCAGGAGCGTGACCGCGCCGTACCGGCACGCGTCGGGCCTCGAGTATCGCGCGTTCTTCGTCCATGTTCCGCAGGGTGTCGGGCGCTGCCGGTGACGGCGCGACTCGGCCTCGTCGTGCTCGGGATTCTCGCCGCGCTGGGTCTCGCGGAAGGGATTCTTCGCGTCGCCGCGGCTCTCGACGGGCGGGTGCGGTTCATGGCCACGGGGCGCGCGGGGCGACCCACCGCGCGGTACGCCACGCTGGAGGAGTTCCTCGGAGCCGAGGCGGCGCACATCACACCGCACAAAGCCTGGTACAACCACTGGAGCAACGCGTTCGGCTTCCACGACGAGGAGTTCGTCGAGCCGAAGCCGGCGGGCCGGTTCCGGATCCTCGTGGTGGGGGATTCGTTCACGTTCGCGCCGGTCCCCTATCCGCAGGGCGTGGTGACCCTCACCGAGGTCGCCCTTCGCGCGCGGTGCGGCGGGCGGGATCTGGACCTCCTCAACATGGGGCTGATGGGAGCTGGGTCGCCCGAGTACCGCCTGCTCGCGGAGCTCGGCGCGCCGCGCTTCGCGCCCGACCTCGTCCTCGTGAACCTGTTCCTGGGCAACGACCCCCCCGACCTCCACCGCTTCGTCCATGACCGCTCACCAGTCGAGCGGGCGCTTCGCCGCTCGTACCTCTGGACGTTCGGGAAGAACCTCCTGCGCGCTCGGGGAGGCCTGCGCGAGTCTCGGTTGCCCGCGCGGGTGGGCTCGGCCCCGCCGGGCGCGCCGGCCGCGCGCGGGGGCGCCCTGGTGGCGGGGATCGGCGAGCTGGCCGCGGACGACCCGGCTCTCGTGGGGCCGCTCCTCTCGGACTCGGCCTTCCAGCTGGTGCTCGCCTCGGATCTCGGCCGGTTCTACCGGCCGGCGGACGAACGGATCGTGCCGACCGCTTGGGCGCGGTTCCTGGCGGACCTCGACGCGGTGCACGGCGCCGCCACGCACGCAGGGGGCCGCATGGCCCTGGCGCTCATGCCGTCGATCCTCCAGGTGGACGACGCCCTCCGCGCCGCCACCGTGGCGCGGCTGGCCTCCACGCTGAGATACCGGGGGCTGTCGGACGCCGAGATCGATCCCGCGCTTCCCAACACGCGGCTCCGCGACTACGCGCGGTCGCGGGGCATTCCCCTCCTCGACCTCACCCCCGTGTTCGTCGCCGAGAACACCGCCGAGGCCGAGCCGCTCTACAAGCGGAACGACAACCACTGGACGCCGCGCGGGAACCGCGTGGCCGCCGGGCCGCTCACCGCGTTCCTCGCGACGCTCGCGTGCCCGCCGCGATGACCGCCGGGCGCCGGCGGGTCGCCTACGTCCTGGTCCTGTGCGGCGTGACGCTCGCGGCCGCGGAGGGCCTGCTGCGCGCCTTCTATCCCGCTCCGACGCGCTACTACGTGTGGCCGCCGAACCTCCGCATCGACTTCGCGCCAACCGAGGCGGCGACCCCCGGCGTCGCGGGCCGCGGCCGGTTCCGGACCAACAGCCTCGGCCTCCGGTCCGACGAGCCGTTCGCCGACGCCCGCCGCGTCGTGTACGTCTTCGGAGGCAGCACCGCCGCCGACCTCTACCTCGACCAGGAGGAGGCGTGGGTGCACCTCGTGCAGGAGGGACTCAACCGCATGCCGGGCCAGCCGCGGACGTGGGTCGGCAACCTGGCGCGCCCGTCCCTGGCGAGCGTCCACAACCTGATCCACTTCGACCATCTCCTGCCGGAGCTTCCCCGGGCGGACCTCTTCGTCGACCTGGTCGGGGTGAACGACCTCCAGCTCGCGCTCAAGTCGAGCTACCTCGACGCGCCGACGCCGGAGACGGAACTCGCGGCGGCGTTCGCGCTCCGTCCGCCCGAGGACGGGTTGGCCCGCCGGCTCGCGACGGTTCGCGCGGCGCGCTTCGCCTGGCGCACCTGGCGGCAGGCGCGTCTCGGGCTCGTCCAGACCCGGACGGCCGACGGCTACGCGCGCCTGCGCCAGTGCCGGCAGACTGCGCCGGCGGCGAACCTCGTCGACGCCCTGCCCGACCTCGCGCCGGCCCTGGCGGAGTACCGCCGGAACCTCCTAGCGCTGGCCGAGCGCGCCCGCGCGTACGGCGCTCCCGTGCTCTTCCTCAGCCAGCCCACGATCTGGGCGCGGCAGATGGGACCGGCCGAGCGGGCGCGGCTCCTGGCCGGAGGCCTGGGCCCGATCCGGACGTGGTGCACGCGCCAGCGCTACTTCTCGCCGGGGGCGCTGGCCGACGGCATGCGCGCCTTCAACGACGTCCTGCGGGACGTGTGCCGGACGCCCGGCATGACGTGCCGGGATCTGGCGGCGGCGGTGCCGCCGCGCGCCGAGTACTTCTACGACGACATGCACCTGTCCGAGGCCGGCGCGCGGCGCGTGGCCGAGCTGGTCGTCGCGTGGATCCTCGAGCTCCCCCCGGCGCGACGGTGAGCCGGCGGGCCGCGTGCGGCGCGATCGGCGGCGTGCCGCCGTTTCGGGGTGCGGCGGGCGGCCATGCTAGACTCCGAGCGTGTCAGGGAGCACCGGCTCCTCGTCGCAGCACGGCGTGAAGGCCGCGGCGCGCGCAGCGTGGGACTGGTGGAAGCGCGTGGCGCGCCGGATCGGCGACTTCCAGGCGCGCGTGCTGCTGACCGTCTTCTACTACGTGATTCTCGGTCCGTTCGCGCTCGTCCTGCGCCGGAGCGATCCCCTCGGGATCGGTCGCGACGCCGCGCCCGGCTGGCGCCCGCGTGAGGCCGCGCGCGGCTCGATCGCGGACCAGGCCCGCCGGCAGTCCTGATGGACATCCTCGGGGTCTCCTGCTACTTCCACGACGCGGCGGCCGCGCTCATCCGCGATGGGCAGCTCGTGGCCGCGGTGGAGGAGGAGCGGTTCAGCCGGAAGAAGCACGACTACGGGTTCCCGTCCCACGCCATCGACTTCTGTCTCCGGACCGGCGGGATCCCTGCGTCGGCGCTCGACTACGTCGTGTTCTTCGAGAAGCCGTTTCTCAAGTTCGAGCGCCTCCTGCTCACGTGCATGCAGTCGTTCCCGCGCTCCCGCCGCCTCTTCCAGGAGGCGATGATCCCCTGGATGAGCGACAAGGTGTGGATCCGGCACCTTCTGCAGCGACAGCTCGGCCTTCCCACGTCCCGCATCCTGTTCAGCGAGCACCATCTCTCGCACGCGGCCAGCGCCTTCTACTGCTCGCCCTTCTCCGAGGCGGCCATTCTGACCCTCGACGGCGTCGGGGAGTGGACCACCGCGACGGTGGGTGTCGGGCGCGGCATCGAGCTCACCGTGCTCGAGGAGATCCGCTTCCCGCACTCGCTCGGCCTCCTCTACAGTGCCTTCACCGCGTTCCTCGGCTTTGAGGTCAACGAGGGCGAGTACAAGGTGATGGGGATGGCGCCCTTCGGCGCGCCGAAGCACGTCGACCGCGTGTGGCAGCTGATCCGGGTGACGGACGACGGCGGCTTCCAGCTGGACATGAGCTACTTCGAGTTCCACCGCTCGAGCGAGCGGACGTACAGCGACCGGTTCGTGGAGCTCTTCGGGGAACCGCGGGATCCCAGCGCGCCGTTCTTCACCGCCGCCAGCGGCTACCCCTCGTACTTCGGCCCGCGCGCGGCGGACCACGCGGCGCAGGCGGAGCGGAACCAGTACTACGCGGACATCGCGGCGAGCATCCAGGTCGTGATCGAGGAGATCGTCCTGCGGATGGCACGCTATGCCCACCGCCGGACGGGGCTGTCGCGGCTCTGCATGGCCGGCGGCGTCGCGCTCAACAGCGTGGCCAACGGCCGCGTGCTCCGGGAAGGGCCGTTCGAGGAGCTGTATATCCAGCCGGCGGCAGGGGACTCGGGCGGCGCGCTGGGCGCCGCGCTGTGGGGGTACCACGCGGTCCTGGGACAGCCGCGCGGCTTCGTGATGGAGCACGCGTCGTGGGGCCAGGCGTACGGACGGCCGGAGATCGAGGCGGCCCTCGAGACGGCGGGCGCGGCCTACACCGCGTTCGACGACGAGGACCATCTCCTCGACCACGTCGCCCAGCGGCTCGAGCAGGGGAAGGTCGCGGGATGGTTCCAGGGCCGCTTCGAGTGGGGCCCCCGCGCCCTCGGCCACCGGAGCATCCTCGCGGACCCGCGCCGCGCCGACATGAAGGACCTGGTGAACGTGAAGATCAAGTACCGGGAGCCCTTCCGGCCGTTCGCGCCGTCGGTGCCGGCGGGGCGCGCCGAGGAGTACTTCGCCCTCCCGAACGCCATCCGCCACTACCCGGCCAGGTTCATGCTCTACGTCGTGGACGTCCACGAGGCCAAGCGCGACGCCATCCCGGCCGTCACCCACGTGGACGGCACCGCGCGGCTCCAGACCGTCCGCGAGGAGACGGCGCCCCGCTACCATCGCCTCATCGAGCGCTTCGGCAAGGCCACCGGCGTCCCGGTGCTGCTGAACACGTCCTTCAATCTCAAGGGCGAGCCGATCGTCAACACACCTGCCGAGGCGCTCGCCACCTTCACCCGAAGTGGGATGGACCTGCTGGTCCTGGGTGAGTGCGTCGTCGAGAAGCGGGCGGGGGGAGGGTCCGAGCCGTGAAGCTGAGCGAGCACTTCCAGAGCCGGGCCGGCATCATCGGCGAGCTCCTGCAGTTCTTCTGGGAACGGAAGTGGTGGTGGCTGACGCCGATGCTCCTCCTCCTGCTCCTGGTCGGCGGGCTGATTATCTTCGCCCAGAGCTCCGCGATCGCGCCGTTCATCTACACGCTGTTCTAGGGGTCGCCGGGCCGGGGACGCGAGGCGCCGGGCGGGGAGACCCGCTACGGGCGCGCGCCCACGCCGCTGTTGAGGCGGATGGCGATGGGTACCCTCACGCCGGCGCCGGCGTCGTCGCGGCCGACGAGCGTGTAGTAGAGGATGAGCCCATCGGCGAAGATCCGGTGGAGGTGGGCCTCGGCGCACCCGGGACAGCCCCAGGCCTGGCTGGGGCGAAGGCGCAGCTCGCCGCCGGGCTCGAGCCGCTGGGCGAACGGTGCCGCGCCCATGCCGCCCGAGATGCTGTCGACCGTCCCGACCGCCTGAGTCGTCATCTCCACCTGCTCGAAGGCGATTCCGGTGTCGGTGGGATTCCTGAGGACGATCGTGAACGTCCAGCGCATCCGGGACCCATGCTCCTCGAGCTCCTGCTGGACGTCCAGGATCTCCCAGGCGACGCGCCCCCACTGACCCCGCAGCGCCCGCGCGGGCTCGCCGACCGCGCAGGCCGGGAACTCGGCCGCCGCGGCCAGCAGCGCCACGGCAAGTCTCACGTGTCGCATGGTTCTCTCCTGACGTCCGGCGCGGGCCCGCGCGCCGCGTGTCGCCGGGTCACGCGGCCGTTGCTCATACTACAATCGAGGGCGGGATGACGAGTCCGCGGGCGGTCGGTGTCGTCGCGCTCCTCGTGGCCGTGGGCGCCCTCGCCGCGTCCGGCCTCGGCCAGGGGACCGGCACCTGGACCCGCGCGGCTCCGCTCCCGTCGAGCCGCACGGAGGTGACCGGGGCGGAGCTGGGCGGGCGCCTCTACGTGATCGGGGGGTTCGGCCAGGGCGGCGATCAGACCGAGGCGTACGACCCGCGGACGGACCGCTGGGAGCAGCGGGCGCCGGTGCCGGTGCCGCTTCATCACGCCGCCGCGGTCGCGGTGGGCGGCCGCCTGTACGTCGTCGGCGGCTACTCGGGCGGGCAGTGGGCCGTGCTCGACACGGTGTTCGAGTACGATCCGGGCGCGGACCGGTGGCGCACCCTTGCGTCGCTCCCCACGGGGCGCGGCGCGCTCGCCGCCGCCGTCATCGCCGGCCGCATCTATGCGGCCGGCGGCGTCGGATCCGCCCGGCGCAACTCCGACGCCCTCGAGGTCTACGACCCTGCCGCGGATCGGTGGGAGTCCCGGGCGCCGCTGCCCGTCCCCCGCGACCACCACGCCGCGGCGGCGGTCGCCGGGAAGCTCCACGTCGTCGGGGGCCGTCTCGACGGGAGCTACGCGCGGAACCTCGACGCCCATCACGTCTACGACCCCGCGACCAACTCGTGGACGGCCCGGCCGCCCCTGCCGACGCCGCGGAGCGGGATCGCGGCGGCCGTCCTCGGATCGCGCCTGTTCGTCTTCGGCGGCGAGGCGCCTGCCGGGACGTTCGGCCAGGTGGAGGTCTACGATGCCGCGACAAGCCGCTGGAGCGCCCTCGCGCCGATGCCGACGCCGCGCCACGGTCTGACCGCGATCGCGTTCGAGGGCCGGATCCACGTCCTCTCGGGCGGACCCCAGCCCGGCGGGTCCTACAGCGCGGCCCACGAGGTCCTGCTTCCCTGAGCGCGTGAGCTTCCGATCGCCTGGCCGCCTGCCCGCCCAGCCGACCGATCCTCCGCGCGGGCTGTGATAGCCTGAAGACCTCGCGCGAGACGCTCCGATGACCCTTCTCCTCGCACCCGGTGGCAGCCCCGAGGCGGTGGCGGCGGCACTCGCCGCCGGCGCGGACGCGGTCTACGTCGGGCTCCGTGGCTGGAGTCGTGGCGGCGCGCGGAGCGAGCTCGAGTGGCCGGAGATCGACGCGTCGGCCCGGCGGGCGCGCGCGCACGGCGCCGAGCTCCAGGTGGCGCTCAACACCATTCCGCGGCCCCGCGAGGAGGCGCTCCTCCGGGCGGCGGTGCCGCGGCTCCTGGACATGGGCGTCCGGACGCTCATCGT
>DATBGA010000139.1:0-6371 GCA_036558225.1 Candidatus Methylomirabilota bacterium
CGCCCAGACGGTGAAGGCGACGCGCCCGCCCCTGCGCAGGACGCGGTAGGCCTCGGCCAGCGCCTGGTCCGGGCGCGCGAGATGGAGGAGCCCGAAGCTCATCACCACCGCGTCGAAGCTCGCGTCCGGGAAGGGGAGCGCCTCGGCGTCCCCGGACCGGAAGTCGATTCCCGGGTGGTGCCGGCGAGCCTCCGCGAGCATCGCCTCGGAGAAGTCCACCGCCACGACCGAGGCGCCGCGCCGGGCGGCCACGGCGGCGACGTGGCCGGGGCCGGTCGCCACGTCCAGCGCGCGCACGCCGGGGCCCACGCGCGCGGCGTCCAGCAGCGGCCCGGCCGCCTGGGTCGTGAGGCGGCCCCAGGCGTCCTGATACGCCCGGGGAACGCGTTCCCAGCCCGCCCGCTCGAACGCGTGAAACGCGGAGGGATCAGCGATCGGTGAGGTCATCGCTGCGGGCCGGCGGCGCGACCTCGAAGGTCGTGCGGAAGTCGATGTCCCGGCGGAGGCTGTGCCACACGGAGCAGTAGCGGTCGCGCGACAGCGCGATCGCCCGCTCGACGCGGTCCGCCGGCACGTCGCCCCGCACCACGAAGTGGAGCGCGACCCGCGTCACGTAGCGCGGGGGCTCGGGACGCCGCGCGCTCTCCAGGCGCGCCTCGAGTCCGGCCAGGGGGAACCGTCCCTTCTGGATGATGTCGACCACGTCGACGGCCATGCACCCGGCGAGGCTCACGGCCAGCGCCTGCGTCGGCGAGACGCCGGCCTTCCGCTCGCTGTCCACCACCAGCGTGTGGTCGCCGGCGCGCGTCTCGAAGCGGAGCCCGCCCTGCCAGGTGAGCTCCACGACCTCCCCGAATCGCTGGCTGCTCATGCGGACTCCACGGATGGCGATGGTATCATCACCGCGCATGAAGACCCTGGCCCGCGCCCGCACCGTCGAGGACCTGCGCCGGATCGCCCGGCGCCGGCTCCCCCGCGCGGTCTACGACTTCGTGGAGGGCGGCGCCGGCGACGAGCGGACGGTGGCCCGGAACCGCGCGGCGTTCGAGCGGCTCCTCTTCCAGCCGCGCGTCCTCGTGGACGTGTCCAAGCGCGAGCAGGCCACGGTCGTGCTGGGCGAGCGCATCGCGAGCCCGGTCATCGTGTCCCCGACCGGCATGGCCGGCCTCTGCTGGCCCAAGGGCGAGGTCGCCGCCGCGCGCGGGGCGCACGAGGCCGGCACGATCTACACCCTCAGCACCCACTCGAGCTGCTCGATCGAGGAGGTGGCGGCGGGGGCGCCCGGGCCGCTCTGGTTCCAGCTCTACGTGTGGCAGAACCGCGACCTGACGCGCTCCTTCGTCGAGCGGGCGCGGGCGGCCGGGTACCGCGCGCTCCTCCTCACCGTCGACGTGCCGGTGATCAGCCGGCGCGAGCGGGACCTCCGGAACGGCTTCACGGTGCCGCCCCGCGTGACGGTGCGCAATCTCGTGGACACCGTCCGGCGCGTGGGATGGATGCGGCGGGTCCTCTTCGGCCCGCGGCTCACGCTGGCGAACCTCGTGGGGGCGCCCGGCGCCCCGCGCACGGACATCGTGACGCTGGCGGGCGTGGCGAACCGCCAGGTCGACCCGTCGATCGCGTGGGCGGATCTGGCGTGGTTCCGCTCGCTCTGGTCCGGGCCGCTCCTCCTGAAGGGCGTGCTCACCGTGGCGGACGCCCGCCGCGCCGCCGAGCACGGCGTCGACGGCCTGGTCGTCTCGAACCACGGCGGGCGCCAGCTCGACGGCACGCCCGCGACGATCGAGGCCTTGCCGGAGATCGCGGACGCCGTCGGCAACCGGATGGAAGTGCTGCTGGACGGCGGGGTCCGGCGCGGTGCGGACGTGGTCCGGGCGCTCGCGCTCGGGGCGCGGGCGGTGATGGTCGGTCGCCCGTACCTCTACGGGCTCGCGAGCGGCGGGTCGGCGGGCGTCCGGCACGCGCTCGACATCCTGCGCGGCGAGGTCGATCACGCGCTCGCGCTCGTCGGGGTGCCGAGCGTCGCCGACCTCGACCGGACGGTCGTCCGCCGCGCCGACGTGCCCTGAGCCGCCCCTTCTGGTCGTGCCGATGAGCCGCCGCGGGTCCTGTCGCCGGTTCGCCCCGGACGCGCCTCGGCCCCGTCACCCTTGCCGGCGCCGCCCACGGCGGCTCGTTCGCCGGACCGAACCGGTACGACCGTAGGAGGCGACGCGGCGGTGCAGGTCGACATCCGCGTCCCGGTCGGGCTGCCCATCCCCGAGGTCGCGGACGTCATCGCGCGCTGCGAGGACGCCGGCTTCGACGGCGTCGGCGTCCACGACCATCCCCACAGCGGGCGCGACGCGTACGTCGTCCTCGCGCTGGCCGCCGAGCGGACGCGGCGGATCCGCCTGTACCCCGCGACGTCGAGCCCCGTCGTGCGCCACCCGGTGCTGCTGGCCTCGCTGGCGCACAGCCTCGACGAGATCGCTCCCGGCCGGGTGTGCCTGACCGTCGCGCCGGGCTTCCTCTCGGCGCGGAGCGTCGGGCGCCCGCCGGCGACCGTGGCGGCGATGCGAGAGGCGGTGGTCGGGCTCCGACGCCTCCTCGCGGGTGAGCTGGTCGCCTTCGGCGATCCGCCGAGCCGGCTCCGGAACCTCGGCCCGTCACCGCCTCCCGTGTACCTGCTCGCCGCGGGGCCGCGCATGGCCGAGCTGGCCGGCGAGGTGGCGGACGGCGCGTTCCTCATGGTGGGCCTCCACCGGGACGCGGTGGCGGCCGCCCGGCGCCACCTCGAGGCGGGCGCCCGCCGGGCGGCGCGCTCGCTCGACGGCTTCCGCACCGTGTTCATCGCGACCATCGCCGTCGAGGACGATCTCGCCGCCGCCCGACGCTGGCCGCGGGAGTGGTTCGCGCCGGGGCTTCCGTGGCTCAGCTATCCCAGCGCGTCGAACCTCTACTGGCTCCGCCAGGCGGGACTCCCGATTCCCGACGCGCCGACGCCCGACGCGATCCCGGAGAGCCTCGTCGCGCGGATCGCCGACGCGTTCGGTCTCTTCGGGCCCGCGGAGCTCTGCGCCGAGCGCCTGCTCCGTGCGCGTGAGGAGGCGGGGGTGGACCACGTGTACCTCTTCCCGGCGCACACCCTCGCGGGCGGCTACGACATGCCGCTGCGGGAGATCGACGCGTTTCGCCGCGTCATCCGGCCGCTCCTCGGCCGCTGACGATCCCGGGCGCGTCCCCGGGGCCATCTCGTCGACCGCGCCGCGCGGCGGAGCGTTGCGCCGTGCCGGGCCGCCGCTACGGCGGGCGCGTCATGGGAGCGCGAGAGTTCGGACTCGGCGTGACCCTGATCGCTCTAGCGGCGTGCGCGACCACGTCCGGGCCTCCCAGCCGCGGGATGCAGGGCAATTCCTACCTGCCCGAGGAGGCGCACGCGGCCGACGCGGCGGCGCTCGCGTACCTGAACGCGGGCGAGCCGTCCGGCTGCCGCGTGCTGAGAGAGCTCCTCGAGGCGCGCCGGTCGCGGCCTCGCCCCGACCGGCTAGGCCAGGGTGCGGAAGCGGTCCGTCGCCTCCACCAGGCGGTCGATCGTCCCCGGCTCCATGGCCGAGTGCCCCGCGTCGGGGACGACGTGGAGCTCCGCCTCCGGCCAGCGCCGGTGGAGCTCCCAGGCCGAGACCATCGGGCACACGAGGTCGTAGCGGCCCTGGACGATGACGGCGGGGATGCGCCGGACGCGCTCGACGTCGTCCAGCAGCTGATCCGGGTGGCGCAGGAACGACCCGTGGACGAAGTAGTGACACTCGATCCGCGCGAGGGCCTCGGCGAAGGCCTCCCCGCTGGAGCGGGCGATGAGCTTGGGGTCCTGGTGGAGCCGGCTCGTCGAGCCCTCCCAGATGCTCCAGGCCCGCGCCGCCCGCATGCGTACGGCCGGGTCCGGGCTGGTGAGGCGGCGGTAGTAGGCCGAGACCAGGTCGCCGCGCTCCTCGGGCGGGATGGGCTCGAGGTACGCCTCCCAGGCGTCGGGGAAGACGAAGCTCGCCCCTTCCTGGTAGAACCAGGCGATCTCCTTCGGCCGGACGAGGAAGATGCCGCGGAGCACGATGGCCCGGACGCGATCCGGGTGGGTCTCCGCGTACGCGAGCCCGAGGGTGCTGCCCCACGAGCCGCCGAACACGACCCAGCGGTCGATCCCGAGCTCCTCGCGGAGGCGCTCCATGTCGCCGACGAGGTGCCAGGTCGTGTTGTCCTCGAGCGAGGCGTGGGGGCGGCTCTTCCCCGCGCCGCGCTGGTCGAACAGGACGATCCGGTACACCCTCGGGTCGAAGAACCGGCGCTGGAACGGCTCCGTCCCGCCGCCCGGTCCGCCGTGGACGAAGAGGATCGGGCGCCCGTCGGGGTTGCCGCTCTGCTCGTAGTAGATCTCGTGAACGGGCGAGACCTTGAGGTACCCCTGCTGGTAGGGCTCGATCTCGGGATACAGCTCGCGCATCGGCGTGCCCTCAGCGCTCGAGCCGCTTCAGGTACTGGGCGACGAAGTCGTAGTCGACCAGGCGGCAGTACGCCTCGATGACGCGGCGGGTGACGGGGCCCGGGACCTGACCGAGCTCCACCCCGTTGACGCTTCGCACCGGGCACACGCAGAGGCTGGTCGAGGTGAGGAAGGCCTCGTCGGCGTTGTACGCGTCGAAGAGATCGACGTCCCGCTCGTGGACCGCGTACCCGAGCTCGCGCGCGAGGTCGATGGCGGTCTCCCGGCTGATCCCGGGGAGGACGAACTGCTCGCGGGGCGTGAAGATCGCGCCGTCGCGGACGAGGAAGACGTTGCTCCCGATGCCCTCGGCGAGGTTGCCGTTGACGTCGAGGAGGATCGCCCAGGCCTCGGGGTCGCGCGCCTTGGCCTCGAGGTCACCCAGGACCACGTTGAGGTAGTTGTTCGTCTTCGTCCGGGCGCTGAGCGTGTCCGGCGACGCGCGCCGGACGGACGGCACGACGACCCGGATGCCGTCGCGGTAGAGGGTCGCGCGCTCGCGGAGGGGCAGCGGGAGGCACTCGACGATCACGGTCGGACCCGGCTGCCCGAAGGTCGCGCGGTCGGAGGGATCGAGCCCCCGCGACACGCGCTGGGTCACCCAGTAGTCGTCGTCGGGCTCGAGGAGGGGCAGGTTCTTCTCGAGCACCTCCTCCGTGATCCGCTTCAGCTCGGGGAGGCCGAGGCCCGGGTCGATCCGGAGGTAGCGCAGCGAGCGATAGAGCCGGTCGAGGTGCTCCTGGAGCCGGAAGATGCGGTGCCCGAAGGTCCGCGTCGTGTCGAACACCGCGTCGCCGTACTTGAAGCCGCGGTCGCGGAAGGGGACCCGCACGTCCCGCTCGGGCACGATCCGGCCGTTGAAGTACGCGACCCGCTCGCCTGCCGCCTGTGCCATCGCCGATCCTCCTGCGTGGGCTGTCTCTCAAACTCCGGGGTCAGACCCCGACTTTGACTTCCACCCGCGCGCCGCCGCCTCGCTCTGCGAGGGTAGCGGAGGGAGCACGGCGGGTCAACGCGGGGGGCGGCGCGGCGGGCCCCTCCGCGGTCGGGGCGTCGAGAACGGGCCCGCGCGAGGCGGCCTGCGGCCCGGCGGGGCGGGACGGCGGCTCGCATCGCGCGCCTCGCGCACCGGGACCGGCGGCGGCGGTGGGGCGGACCTCCGCTCCATCGGTCGCCCGAGGTCGGCGAAGGCGACCGGGGGCGCGCTGTCGAGCTGGACGGGCGCGCCGGTGTCCGGATGGCGGAAGGCGAGGCGCGTGGCGTGCAGGCACAGCCGGCGGAGCGGGTCTCGGCGCGCGCCGTGCCGGGCGTCGCCGACGACCGGGTGGCCGAGCTTCGCCAGCTGGACGCGGATCTGGTGGCGCCGGCCCGTGCCGAGCCGGAGCGCTACGCGCGTCACGTCCCCCCGGCGCTCGAGCACGCGGTAGTGCGTGATGGCGACGCGCGCGCGCCCGCCTCGCGGCGGCGGCCGGCGCGGATCGGCGGGGCGGACGCGGAGCGAGCGCTCCTCCACCAGGACGTCGCGGAGCGTGCCCGCGTCCGCCGTCACCACGCCCTCGACGATCGCGATGTACCGACGCTCCGCGGCGCCGGCGGCGAACTGCCCCTGGAGGCGGGCCTGCGCCTCGGGGGTCTTCGCGACGACCAGGAGCCCCGAGGTCTCCCGGTCCAGCCGGTGGACGATGAACGGCCGGCGGGGCGGCCGCGCGCCCTTGAGGTACGCCCACACCATCCGGTAGGCCGTGCGCTCCCGCTCGCGCTCGGTCCCGATCGTGAGGAGGCCCGGCGGCTTCTCGATCACCAGGAGCGCGTCGTCCTCGTGGACGAGGCGGAGCGGCGCGGCGAGGGCGGGCGG
>DATBGA010000140.1:0-27044 GCA_036558225.1 Candidatus Methylomirabilota bacterium
TCGCGTGAGCCCTACATGCAATCCGAGGTGTTCCGGTTCGGCAACGGCGTCGTGGACGAGTGGGAGGGCAAGGTCAACGCCTGGCCGCTCGACGAGGGGCTGATCGACTACGTCGAGGGGAAGTACGGCGGCGAGTCGGACTCGAACCCCTACTACACGGCCAACGTGATCGCGAACAAGCGTCTCAAGGTCGGCTCGAAGAGCCTGGACACGTCCATCATCACGAAGAAGCTCCTCCGGGACCTCCACGAGATCGGCGACGTGGAGGCCAACGTGGCGACCGGCTACCACGCGATCGAGTTCCTGCTCTGGGGGCAGGACCTCAACGGCACGGGGCCGGGGGCGGGCAACCGGCCGTGGACGGACTACAGCCGCGGAAGCTGCACCCACGGGAACTGCGACCGGCGCGCGCAATATCTCACCGCGGCGAGCGAGCTCCTGGTGGAGGACCTCGCCTGGATCGCGCGCCAGTTCGCGCCGGGCGGGCAGGCGCGGAAGGACCTGACCAAGGGCCGTCCGGACGTCGGGATCGCCGCGATCCTGACCGGCCTGGGGAGCCTGTCGTACGGGGAGCTGGCGGGGGAACGGATGAAGCTCGGCCTGCTCCTCCACGACCCGGAGGAGGAGCACGACTGCTTCTCCGACAACACGCACAACTCGCACTACTACGACATCATCGGCATGGTCAATGTCTACAACGGGCGGTACGTGCGGATCGACGGACGGCAGGTCCGGGGACCGTCGCTCGCCGCCCTGGTGGGCGAGGTCGCGCCCGACCTCCAGCGGGAGATGGCGGCGAAGCTCGAGATGACCCTTGCGGCGGCGCGACGGCTCAAGGAGCGGGCCGAGACCAAGGAGCGGTACGACCAGATGATCGGGCCCGACAATGCCGAGGGCAACGCGGTCGTGCAGGCGGTTATCGACGGCCTCGTGGACCAGACGAAGACGTTCGAGCGGATCGTCGCGGCGCTCAAGCTCAAGGCGATCAAGTTCGAGGGCTCCGACAGCCTGGACAAGCCGGCCGACGTGGTGAAGGACAAGAAGAAGTAGCGGGGCCACTGAGCTGACGATGAAGCCGGCGCGGGGGCGGGGCGGGCGGCGATCGGCAACGCGCACCCGTCGCCTGCCCGGCGCCGGCGCCGGTGCCGGTGCCGCGGCGGGCGGGCTCGTCGCCCTGGGCGTCGGCCTGTCGATCCTGACGGGCGCCCTCGGCGCCACGAGCTCCGACACGCCGGCTCCGGCGGGCGCCGACCCGGGCGATCGCGCGGCTGTCCTCGCACCGCCGACCGATTTCTCGGCGCCGGAGCCGGACGAGGAGCTGCCGGGCGGCGCCGCCACCTCTCGCCATGCCGCGACCCGCAACGCGTTCTCGCATCCGTCCGCGACGCTCACCTTCGCCCAGCAGCTCGACTTTCGCGTGGGGGACGGGATCTTCCGGAAGCTGTGGGTGTCGGCGCCGGCCTCCACCACGTCGTCCGACGGCCTGGGGCCGCTCTACAACGCTCGCTCCTGCCAGAGCTGCCATCTCAAGGACGGGCGCGGGCATCCCGCCGAGGGGCGGTGGCCGGACGGCGACGGCACGTCCATGCTGTTCCGGGTGAGCGTGCCCCTGGCCACGGACGCGGAGCGGCTCGCGATCGAGGACGGCCGGCAAGCCGTCGTCCCGGAGCCGACCTACGGGACGCAGCTCCAGGGCTTCGCGATTCAGGGACACTCGCCCGAGGCGCGTGTGCGGATCACCTACGAGGACCAGCCGGTCACGCTCCACGGCGGCGCCGTCGTGCACCTGCAGAAGCCCACCTATCGCGTGGAGGATCTCGGCTACGGGCCGATCCGCCCCGATGTCCTGCTCTCGCCCCGGGTCGCGGCCCCGATGATCGGCCTCGGCCTCCTCGAGATGGTGGACGAGGCCGACATCCTCGCCCGCGCGGACCCCGACGACCGGGACGGCGACGGCATCTCGGGCCGGCCGAACCGCGTGTGGAGCATGGAGCACGGCCGTCCCATGCTCGGGCGATTCGGCTGGAAGGCCGCCCGCGCGACGATACGCGACCAGACGGCCGGCGCGTTCAGCGGGGACATGGGCCTCTCCACGGAGCTGCTCCCCACCGCGGCCGGTGACTGCACCGAGGCGCAGGCGTTCTGCCGGGGCGCCCCGAGCGGGGCCGACCCCCCGCACGGCGTCGAGGTGGCGCCGACGATGTTCGACCTCGTGGTCTTCTACGCGCGAAACCTCGCCGTCCCGATGCGGCGCCAGGTCGACGCGCCGGAGGTGCTGCGCGGCAAGCAGGTCTTCTACCAGGCGGGCTGCGCCGCCTGTCACACGCCGAAGTACGTCACGCGCGCGGACCCCGAGCGGCGCGAGCTGAGCCAGCAGCTCATCTGGCCCTACACCGATCTGCTGCTCCACGACATGGGCCCGGGCCTCGCCGACGGACGATCGGAGGGCCGGGCCAGCGTCCAGGAGTGGCGGACCCCGCCGCTCTGGGGCGTCGGGTTCACGGCCGCCGTCAGCGGCCACACGCGCTTTCTCCACGACGGCCGCGCCCGGAGCCTTCTCGAGGCGATCCTCTGGCACGGCGGCGAGGCCGAGGCTGCCAGACAGCGCGTCGTCCGGATGACGCGGGGAGAGCGCGATGCCCTGCTGGCCTTCCTGGCGTCGCTCTGATCCGAGAGACATGCGACGGATCGCCCGGGTGCCGCGGACCGTCCGGGCCGCCGCCGTCCTGGCACTGGCCGTCCTGGCGGGGACGCTGGCGCGCGCGGCGGCCGCCGAGGAGCCGGACCGGGATCCCGCGTATCGGCGCCTGAACGTCTCCCTGGTGGAGCATCACGTGCTCCCGCGCTACGCGCGGCTCGCCGCGTCGGCCGCGGCCCTGGATGTCGCCGCCCGCCGATTCTGCGCCGCGCCCGCGGCGACGCCCCTCGACGAGGTCCGGAGCGCCTTCCACGTTGCCGCCGACGCGTGGCACGACGTCGAGCACCTCAGGCTCGGGCCCATCGAGTCCCGGCTCCGGGCCGATCGGTTCTCCTTCTGGCCCGATCCCCGCAACGCGACGGGGCGCCAGCTCGGCGAGCTCCTGGCCGGTCGCGACCCCGCGGGGCTGACCGTCGAGGGCTTCGCCCGGGCGAGCGCCGCCGTCCAGGGGCTGCCCGCGGCGGAGCGCTTGCTCTTCGACGAGAGCGCCGCGGCCGCGTTCCGGCGCTCGGGCGAGGAGGCCCGTCGCCGATGCGGCGTGCTGGAGGCGATCACGCGGAACGTCGGCGGGATCGCGGCCGAGGTCGCCCGGGAGTGGAGCACGGGCGAGGCGTCCTACGCGCGGCGGGTGGCGACGGCCGGGCCGGGGAACGTCACCTACCCCGAGGTGAGGGACGCGACCCAGGACCTCCTGAAGAGCCTCTACGGGGTGCTCGAGCGGGTCGCCAGTCTGAAGCTCGCCAAGCCCCTCGGCGCGTCGGCGGCCATGGCTCGCCCGGCCCTCGCCGAGGAGTGGCGGAGCGGCCGCGCGCTCCGCGATCTGCGCCTGAACCTCGCCGCGGCGCGCGCGCTGTACCTCGGCGACGGCGGCTTCGGCATGAGCGACTTCGTCCGGGACGTGGCGGGCGAGCCGGAGCTGGACGCGCGGCTTCGTCGCGGCTTCGCCGCGTGCCTGGAGGCCGCCGACGGGGTCCCGGTCCCGCTCGAGGCGGCGGTCGGAAGCCGGGGCGGGCGACCGGCGGTCGAGCGCCTCCTGGCCGAGGTCCGGGACCTGAGCCACACGGTGGCGGAGCATCTCACGACCGCGCTCGACCTGCCGCTCGGGTTCAACGCGCTCGATGGTGACTGATCCCGTCGGCGGCCCGGCTCGCCGGGAGGTCCTCGCGTGGCTCGGGGCGCTGGTCGCGGTGCCGATGGCCGCTCCGCACCGCGTCGCGTGGGGGAATGACGGCGGCGACACCCTCTACCTGAGCGCCCGGAACGATGCGACGGGACATGCGTACGCGAGCGGCTTCGACGCGACGGGGGAGCCCCGGCTCGACCTGGCCCTGCCGGGACGGGGTCACGCGTTCGCCGTCAGTCCCAGACGACCGGAAGCCGTCCTCTTCTCGCGGCGGCCGGGGCAGACGGCGCTGGTCATTGACCTCGCGCGCGACCGTGTCCTCGCGACCATCGAGCACGCCCGTCACCGGCTCTTCTGCGGCCACGGAGTCTACGCAAGCGGCGGCGCGCTGCTCCTCGCGACCGAGGAGGCCGGAGAGGAAGGCCACGGCGTGGTGGGATGCTACGACCCGGCCCAGGAGTACCGGCGCGTCGGCGAGTTCTCGAGCCACGGGATCGGGCCGCACGAGATGACCGTGCTCGGCGATGGCCGCACGGTGGTCGTGGCCAACGGCGGCTACGTGACCAGTCCCGACGCGTCGGGGGTCAAGCTCGACCGCGACCGGATGCGGCCCTCCCTCGCGCTCCTCGACGCCCGGGACGGTCGCCTGCTTGCCGAGGGCCGGCTGCCCGAGCCCCTGTGGCGGCTCAGCCTGCGCCACCTCGCGATCGGCCGGGGCGACCTGATCGCCGTCGCGGCGCAGGACGAGGGGGAGCCGGGTGACCTCCTGCCCCTGGCCGCGGTCTGGCGGAGGCGCGCGGGCCTGGAGCTCCTCGACGCGGGCCCGGGGGTCACGCCCCGGATGCGCGGGTACTGCGGCAGCGCGGCCGTGGACGTGGCGGGCGCCCTCCTCGGGGTCTCGTGCCCGCGCGGCGGCCTCGCCGTCTTCTGGGATCTCGAGACGGCGCGCGTGATCGGGACCGTCGACCTGGCCGACGGGTGCGGCCTCGCGCCGGGCGCCGCGCCGGGCCGCTTCCTCCTGACGAGCGGCCGCGGCGGCGTCGTGCGCGTGGAGCCGGGGGACGACCGGACGACGGCGCTGCCCGCGACCTTCACGACCCGGGGGCGCTGGGACAACCACCTCGCCGTCGGCCGGCTCGCGCCGGCCTCGAGCTAGACGCGCGCCCGGTGAGCCGGGCGCGCCGTGCCGTCAGCAGCCGGGCGTCGGCGGAGCCCCCGGCGCGTCGATCGCCGCGAGGAGCCGCGCGGCGCGCTCACGCTTGGCCGGGTCGCGGTCACGGGCCACGATGCGCTGGAGGACCGAGCGCGCGCGGGCGTCGCCGGCCTCGCCCAGCGCGAAGCCGAGCGCGTCTCGGCGATCGAACCAGGTCCGGTCGAACGGCGCCTCGGTCAGGGGGAGTCGTGTCCAGTAGTACTTCAGCGCGTCGGAGCGCCAGTCCGCGTAGACCTCCTCCCAGGTGAGGGGCTGCCCGTCGGGCTGGGCGTTGTCCGGGTTGAAGGGATCCCGGACGCGCTGGAAGCGGCAGTCGATCGACATCCGCAGGCGGTCGCTCCGGTTCTCGATCCCCTTGTGCGCGGTGAGGCTGTGGAAGACGAGCACGTCTCCGGCCCGCATCGGACCGCCCGTCCACCGTCCGTCGAGCGGGTGGAGGATCTCGATGCCGCCGGCGCCGTTGCCGATGCCGAAGTCGAGCACGCCGAGTGTGTGCGAGCCTCGCGCCACCTGGAGGCCCCCCACCTCGGAAGGACAGTCGATCAGCGGCATCCACGCGGTGTAGACCTCGGTCGTGCCCTGGACGTTCGGATAGTCCTGGTGCGCCTTCGTCGTGTAGTCGGGCCGCGCGGGGAAGATGCTCCGCATCAGTACGCGCGGGTGCGGGAACACCGGCGCGCCGAGCATGCGCTCGAAGAGCTCGAGCAGCGGCGGGTGGTGCTTCAGCGCGTGGTAGCGCTCGAGCCGGTTGATCCGCTGCAGGACCGCCAGGTATCGCGGCTCCGGATCGACGCAGAAGCCGCGCGGATCCGCGACCGCCGCGTCGAGGTGGGTGTCCGGCCGAAGCCAGCCCGCGTCCCGCGCGATGGCCGCCACCTCCCGCTGGAGAGGCGCGACGACGTCCGCGGGCAGGAGCCCGGGGAGGTAGAGGTATCCGTCGCGGGCCATCCGCGCGGCCAGCGCGGGACCGTCCGGGAGGAGCGCGGCGGAATCCTCGAGCGGATGCACGGCGGCGGCTCGACCGCCTCACGGTAGCGGGCGACGGCCCGCGCGTCAATGCGCCGGAGCCGTCCGGGCGCGGGAGGGACGGTCAGCGCGGGCCGGACCCGCGGCGCTCGGCGGCGTCGAGGAGGGCGTCGGGCTCCGCCTGGCTCGCGAAGACCTGGTCGGCGCGGAGCGCCTTGACGAGCTCGAACACCTTGAGCACGGGGGGCTGCGCGCCGACGATGGCCACCCGGCCCCCGCGCCCCTCGATCACCTTGCGCGCCCGGATGACACACCGGATCCCCGCGCTGCTGACGTACTCGAGGCTGTCGAGGCGGAACACGAGCGAGGTGACGGCCGGACCATCGAGCAGGGGCGCGAGCTCCGACTCGAGGCTCGGCGCGGTGGCGCTGTCGAGGCGTCCGCGGAGGGCCACCCGGCGCTCCGCCGGCCCCGGGCTGTCGATCTCGATCTCCAGCCCCGGTGTCCCTCCGGTTCCGGACGGTGGCGCGAGCTCGAACGACCCGTCCTCCGCGGGAGGGGCCGGCCGCCTCCAGTGGAGCGTGACGACGTTGGCCGCCCCCTCGCGCGCGTACTCCCAGCGGTCGACGAGGTTCTTGACCAGCACGAGACCGAGCCCCCCGACCCGCCGGTCGACGAGGGGCGCCTCCAGGTCCGGCGCCGGCGCCTCGAGCGGGTTGAACGGCGGGCCCGCGTCCTCGATCCGGATCTCGATCATCTCCGGGCGCAGGCGGAGCCCGACGTACGCCTGGTGCCCGGGCTGGCCGCGATAGGCGTGCATGACGACGTTCGTCACGAGCTCCTCGACGGCGAGCACGCAGTCGTGGACGGTCGGCGGGGGGATGTCGCGGGCCCCCAGGATCACCTCGACCCACCGCCACGCGCGGGCCGCGGTCCCGGGCTCGCTGTCGACCGTGAACCGCCAGGATTCGCCCTCCCGCGCGTCCACCGTCACGCCGGGGGGCCGGTACTGGAGCGCCAGCAGCGCCAGGTCGTCCCGGGGCGCCCCGCCGGCCGAGAACCGCTCGACGGTCTCCACCAGCCGGCCGGGCAGGGTGCCGAGGGCATGCGCCGGCGTCTCCGCAACGACGCGGCGGAATCGCTCCAGGCCGAAGGCCGTGCCGCCGGCGTCGAACGCCTCGGTCACGCCGTCCGTGCAGAGGACGAGCGCGTCCCCGGGCGCGAGGCGCCCGGTCCACACGGGGAACGGCTGGCCGGGGCCGAGGCCGAGGGCGGGCCCGCCCTCGAGGACCAGCACCGTCGTCGCGCCGCCGAGCCTCCGCAGGACCGGGCGTTCGTGGCCCGCGCTGGCGTAGCGGAGCTCGCCGCTCTCGCCGTCGAGGACGGCGCACGCCATGGTGACGAACATGCACATGTCGTTGCCCTGGGACAGCCGCGTGTCCAGCTCCCGCAGGATCTCGTCCGGGCCCGTCTCGCCGCGGCCCATCTCGCGCAGGAGCCCGGTCACTCGGGCCATCAGGAGCGCGGCCGCAATGCCCTTGTCCGCCACGTCGGCGATGGCGAAGACGAGCCGGCGGTCGTCCAGCAGGAAGAAGTCGTAGAGGTCGCCGCCGACCTCGCGGGCCGGCTGGAGGGTCGCGGCGATCGCGTGGCAGCCGCCCAGGGGCTCCGGAGGCGCGGTGGGGAGCATCGACTGCTGGATCTGGCGGGCGATCTCGAGCTCCCGGGCGCGCCGCTGCTCCTCCGCGAGCCGAGCGGCGCGCTCCTCGATGTGCCTCCGGAGCCTCCGGCGCATGTGGTCGGTCACGTCGCGGAGCGCGCCGACCTCGAGCGGGTTCCCGATCTCGGGGAGCCTCGTGTCGAGATCGCCACCGCCCATGCGGCGGACGGACCGGGTCAGCGTCTCGAGCGGCCGGGAGATGTAGCGAGCGGACAGCCAGACCAGGAGGAGCGCGAGGCCGAGGACGCCGAGCCCGATCAGGACCTGCCACTGCGCCAGGCCGCGCGCCTCGGCGACCAGCTCCTTGCGCGGAACAGCCAGCAGCAGGAGCAGGGGCTCGCCCGCGGCCATCTCGATGCTCGGCTTGGCGCCCACCCACTCTTCACCCGCGAGGGACAGGGTGACGTGACCTCCGGCCGGACCGCCGGGCTCGGCGAAGAGCCGCCCCAGAACAGGCTCACCGAGGTCCGAGACCCGGGTGAGCCCCGGATCGCCCGTCGTCCCGGGGCGGACGAGCCGAGTCGGATCCGGATGGGCGATCACCAGGCCGAGCCGATCGACGAGGGCGATCTGCGTCGAGAGGGTCACGCGGGACCGGGTGAGGTGACGGGAGAGCTCCTGGAGCGTGATGTCCACGCCGACGACGGTCGCGCCACTGGTCGCCCGCTGCGCGAGCGTCGTGCCGACCTCGCGGGTCGTGAAGAACACGTAGGGATTCGTGCGCACGAGCGCGGCGGTCGACATAGCGCGCTGGTACCAGTCCCGGGTCCGCGGATCGAACCGGTAGCTGGGGCGGGGCTCGTTCCGGACGACGCCGAGCTGCGCGTTCACGAAGATGTAGCGCCCCGGCGTGGGCCGGTCCGTGGCCGTCAGGCTCTGGACGAGGAACGCCGCCTCCGGGGGCGCGCCGAGGCTCTGCCGTGTGCCCTCGGGCAGCGAGCGAACCAGGAAGAAGTCGCCGTTGCCGAAGCCGACGTAGACGGCCGAGATCTCGGGGTGGGCCGCGAGGGCGGTGGTGAGGAACGGCAGCGATTCGAGCCGCGCGGCCAGGTCGGCGGCCCCCGTAACGCGATGTCGGGCGAGGAGTTCCACCAGCAGCCGGGCCGGGGCCAGGAGCGTCCGCACGTGGTCGGCGGTGCGCTCCGCCACGTGGAGGAACTCGTCGTCGCCGGCCGCGAGCAGGAGCCGCGAAGTGGCGCGGTAGCCGTACCCGACGATGGCCAGGCCCGCGGCGGTCATCACGACCACGAACAGGGTCGAGATGTGCACGCGGAGGCGGAACCGCCAGCCCCGGGCGCGGCCGGCCGGCGCGTCGCCGGGGCCGGGCACGGGCCGCGCGGGCTCCCCGGCCGACATCAGCGCCGGTCTCCCGACGGCCCCGAGCCCGCCCCGGTCGGGGGGCGAGCGTTCCGGCGGGCACCCGTCCAGCCGGGCTCGCGCCGCCGGCTCCCAGGCGGCAAGACACCCCGGCGCAAGGCCTGTCGGGTCGCCGCCTCGATTCCCCGCCGTCTCTTCACGAGCCCAGGCCGATCCTAGCACGGAGCCCGGTGGCCCCACGCGGGCCCGGGCGCACGGCCCCCGGACCCCGGCCGGGCCACATTCCCACTGGCTGCGGGCCGCCGGCCGCGCTACGCTAGGGCGCACCCGCGAGGACGCGCTCGGCGCGTCGGCGGACGACGGTTCGACCCCCACAACAGCGGTATGCGGCCCGCAACGTCGGCATTGCCCTCAGGGAGGGGATCCATGCGCAGACTCGTGAGACTCGTCGGCCTCGCGATGGCCCTGCTCGCCGCGCCGGCGGCGTGGGCGCAGGGAACCGTCAAGATCGGGCTGGTCCTGCCGTACTCGGGCCAGTTCGCCGATACGGCTACCCAGATGGACAACGGCATCAAGCTCTACATGAAGCAGCACGGCGACACGGTGGCCGGCAAGAAGATCGAGATCCTCCGAAAGGACACCGGCGGGCCCTCGCCCGATGTCGCCAAGCGGCTCGCGCAGGAGCTCGTCGTGCGCGATGGCGCGGACATCCTCGCCGGGTTCGTGCTCACACCCAACGCGCTGGCGGCCTCCGACGTGTCGGACCAGGCGAAGAAGTTCATGGTCATCATGAACGCGGCCACGTCCATCATCACGACAAAGTCCCAATACTCCGCGCGCACGTCGCTGACCCTTCCACAGGTGACCGAGACCCTCGGGGCCTGGGCCTACAAGAGCGGCATCCGCAAGGTGTACACGATGGTCTCGGACTACGGGCCGGGCCACGACGCGGAAGGCGGGTTCCACCGGGCCTTCAAGGCCCCCGGCGGCGAGATCATCGGCTCGGTGCGCTTCCCGATCGCGAACCCGGACTTCTCGGCGTTCGTCCAGCGCGCCAAGGACCTGAACCCCGAGTCGATCTTCATCTTCGTGCCGGGCGGCGCCCAGCCGGCCGCGCTCGCCAAGGCGCTGGCCGAGCGGGGAATCGACCCCAAGAAGACGAAGGTCCTGGGGACGGGCGAGGTCGTCGACGACGCGGCCCTCGCCAACATGGGCGACGCGGCCCTCGACATCATCACCGCCTGGCACTACGACCACAACCACGACTCGGCGCTGAACAAGACGTTCGTGCGCGACTTCGCCGCGGACAACAAAGTCAACCCGAACTTCTTCGCGGTGGGCGGCTACGACGGCATGCACCTCATCTACGAAGCGCTGAAGAAGACCGGCGGCAAGGCCGACGGAGACAGCCTGATCAATGCGGCCAAGGGCCTGGCGTGGGAGAGCCCGCGGGGGCCGATGTCGATCGATCCCGAGACCCGGGACGTCGTCCAGACCATCTACATCCGGCGCGTCCAGAAGGTCGGCGGCAACCTGGTCAACGTCGAGTTCGACAAGGTCGAGAACGTCAAGGACCCCGTGAAGGCCGCGATGAAGAAGTAACCCGGCGGTTGTCCTCCCCCCGATCGGCGCCCGGGACGGGGCGTCAGCGATGATGGGTCCCGTCCTGGGCGTCCTGTTCGACGGTCTCGCCTACGGCATGCTGCTGTTCCTCCTGTCGGTGGGGCTGTCGGTGACGCTCGGGATGATGAACTTCGTCAACCTGGCGCACTGCAGCTTCGCCATGCTCGGCGGCTACGTCGCCGTGACGCTGATGAACAAGCTGGGCTGGCCGTTCCTCGCGACGCTTCCGGTCGCGTTCCTGGCAGCGGCGGGGGTGAGCGTGGTGCTGGAGCGGGGCCTCTACCGGCGGCTCTATCGCGCGAGCGACCTCGATCAGGTCCTGCTCACCATCGGGCTCGCGTTCATCTCGGTCGCGGTGGCCGCCTACGTCTTCGGCACGGTCCTGCAGGGGATCCGGATGCCGCCCTACCTGCACGGCGCGGTGACCGTCCTGGGGGTGCGCCTCGGCGTGTATCGGCTGTTCCTGGTCGGGGTGGCACTGGCGATCGCGCTGGTCCTCGTCGCGGCGCTCGAGTGGACGCGCTTCGGCGCCCGGGTGCGGGCCGCGGTCGACAACCAGCGCATGGCCCGGGGGATCGGCATCGACGTCGACGGGACGTTCGCGATCACCTTCGCGCTCGGGAGCGGTCTCGCGGGCCTTGGGGGCGCGCTGGCCATCGAGGTCGTCGGCCTCGACCCGGCGTTCGCGTTCACGTACCTCGTGTACGTCCTCATCGTCGTGTCCGTCGGCGGGCTCGGATCGATCGGCGGATCCTTCGCGGCGGCCAGCCTGATCGGCATCAGCGACGTGGCGGGCAAGTACTACGTGCCCGAGCTCGGCGCGTTTCTCATCTATCTGGTCATGCTCGCCCTGCTGATGTGGCGACCGGCGGGCCTGCTCGGGCGGCGCTGAGGCATGGCGGACGCCCCTCCGTCAGCCGCTGACGCGGCCCCGCTCGCATACCTCGTATCGGAGACGCGCTGGCGGCCGCTGGAGGCGGCGTTCTGGCTGGCCACTCTGCTCCCGTTCGTCCTGTTCCCCTCGTACCTGGTGCTGGCGAGCCAGGTCGCCATCACGGCGCTGTTTGCGCTCTCGCTCGACCTGATCCTGGGGTATGCGGGGATCGTGTCGCTCGGGCACGCCGCGTTCTTCGGGCTCGGAGCCTACGCCGCCGGCATCGTCTCGAAGAGTGGGTGGGGCGAGCCGCTGTCCGGCCTCGTGATCGCGGCGGCGGTGGCCGGATCGATCGGCTACGCCACGAGCTTCGTCATCGCCCGCTTCCGCCACCTGGCGTTGATCATGATCACGCTCGGCCTCGGCGTGCTGCTCCACGAGGCGGCCAACAAGGCCCACTGGCTGACCGGCGGGGCGGACGGCCTCCAGGGCGTGAGGACGTGGCCGCTCTTCGGCCGCCTGCCGTTCGACCTCTACGGGTACACGGCGTACGGCTATTCGCTGGTCGTCCTGTTCGCGATCTTCCTGGTGACGCGCCGCATGACCACGTCGCCGTTCGGCCTGGCGCTGCGCGGCATCCGGGAGAACGCGACCCGCATGCCGGCGATCGGGGCGCCGAGCCAGGCGCACGTCCGCAAGGCGTACACGATGGCCGCGGTGATCGCCGGCGTGGCGGGCGCGTTGCTCGCCCAGACGACCGAGACCGTCGCCCTCGAGGTGCTGAGCTTCCAGCGCTCCGCCGAGCTCCTGGTGATGCTGGTGCTGGGAGGGGCCGGCCAGCTCTACGGGGGGCCGATCGGCGTGCTCGTGTTCATGGTCGCCCGCGACCGCTTCTCCGGCATCAACCCGCAGTACTGGTATTTCTGGATCGGCCTCCTGCTCGTCGCCGTCGTGCTCGGCCTGCCGGGCGGCATCCTCGGGGGGCTGGCCCGTCTCGGGGCCCGGCGCCGGAGGCCGGCCTGAGCGCCCCGGCCCTGTCCGCGCGGGGGCTCGAGAAGAGCTTCGGCTCGCTCGTCGTCGCGAGGGACGTCGGGCTGACGCTGCCGCGGGGGGAGCGCTACGCGCTGATCGGGCCGAACGGCGCCGGCAAGACGACGCTGATCAACCTGATGACGGGGATGCTCCCGCCCGACCGCGGGCGGATCTTCCTCGGTGACGACGAGATCACGGACCTCGCGCCGGAGGCGCGCGTCAAGCGGGGGCTGGTCCGCACCTTCCAGATCAACACGCTCTTCCCGCACCTCACGGCGCTCGAGGCGGTGACCCTGGCGGTGTGCGAGCGGCGTGGGGTGGCCGGCGTCTTCTGGCGGCGGCTGCCCACGTACCGCGAGGCCGTCGACGAGGCCCACCAGATCCTGGTCTCCCTCCGGCTCGGCACAGCCTGGCGCCGGCCCACCCGCGAGCTCGCGTACGGGCAGCAGCGGCTGCTGGAGATCGCGCTGGCCCTTGCCACGCGCCCGACGGTGCTGCTCCTCGACGAGCCGGGCGCCGGCGTGCCGAGGGACGAGAGCGCGGAGCTGTTCGACGTGATCGACGGGCTGTCGGGAGACCTGGCGGTCCTGTTCATCGAGCACGACATGAGCGTCGTGTTCCGGTTCGCCCGCCGCATCCTCGTCATGGTCGGCGGCCAGATCCTGGTCGAGGGCGGCCCCGAGGAGATCGCCGCCGATCCGCGCGTGCGCGAGGTGTACCTCGGCCAGGCCCGTCGTGGCTGAGACCCTCCTCGCCCTCGACGGCGTACGCGCGGGCTACGGCGCCGCCGTGGTCCTCGACGGCATCACGCTGGAGGTCGCGGCCGGCGGAAGCCTCACCGTGCTCGGCCGGAACGGCGTGGGCAAGACCACACTCCTCCTGACGATCATGGGGTACACCGACGTCACCCGCGGCAGCATCCGGTGGCGCGGGCGCGACCTCGGCCGGGTCCCGCCCCATCGCCGCGCGCGGGCGGGGCTCGGCTGGGTGGCGCAGGAGCGCGACGTCTTCCGCTCGCTGACCGTCGAGGAGAACCTGCGGGTGGCGGCGCGGCCGGGCCGCTGGGACCTCCCGCGCGCCTATGCGCTCTTCCCCCGGCTCGCCGAGCGGCGCAGCAGCCGCGGCCACCATCTGTCCGGCGGCGAGCAGCAGATGCTCGCCATCGCGCGGGCGCTCATGACGAACCCCGACCTGCTCCTGCTCGACGAGCCGCTGGAGGGCCTCGCGCCGATCGTGGTCGAGGAGCTGACCGGGGCGATCCGGCGCATGCGGGAGGACGGCGCCGCCATCCTCCTAGTCGAGCAGCACGCCGAGCTCGCGTTGTCGCTCAGCGAGACGGCGCTCGTCCTGGAGCGCGGCCAGGTCGTCCACCAGGGCCCGTCCCGCGGGCTCCTCGAGGACGCGGCGATGCTGGACCGCCTGGTCGGGCTGCGGCTCGCGGACCGCGGCGGGGCCTCGGGGCGCCCGGCCTGAGCAGCGGCCCCCTCCAGCCCTTCAACCCCACGTTCCAGAAGACGGGACGGTAGCGGTTCGCGTAGCCGGCGACGCTCTTCTGCTTGATCCGGAGCGTGAAGACGTCGCCGAGCTTCACGACCGGCACCTCGTCCCAGAACCAGCGGCGGGACGGCATCCGGGTGGCGCGCGGCTCGTGCATCCTCAGCCTCCGTGGGCAGCCGAACGTGTCGCGGCTGGTGCTCACGGAATCCTCCAGCGTCAGGCCGGCCCGGCCGGCTCGATGACGACGGCGGTGCCGTACGCCAGCACCTCGGTGACGCCAGGCGCGATCTCGTTGGCGTCGTAGCGCATGGCGACGATCGCGTTGCCCCCGACCTGCGCCCCGTGCCGCACCATGAGATCGAACGCGTCCTCGCGCGCGTGCTCGCAGAGCTCCGTGTAGAGCGAGATGTTGCCGCCGAACAGCGTCTGGATGGACGCGCCGATGGTGCCCACGACGCTGCGGGAGCGCACGACGATGCCGCGCACGACGCCGCGGTGCTGGACGATGCGGTACCCGTCGAAGCCCATCGCGGTCGTCACCCGATCGGCCTGGATGGCCACGAGGCGCTCCGCGCTCACGCGGATCCCGTCAGCGGCACGTAGTCGTACTCGCCGATGCCTTGCAGGACCAGGAAGGTGGCGGAGGCGCCGCCCCCGTTCGTGACGAGGTGCGGGCGCCCGGGGCGGACCGCGTACGTCTCGCCGGGCTCGAGGCCGACCTCCTCCTTGGGGTCGCGCAGGAAGAGCCGGAGCCGGCCCTCCAGCACATAGAACGTGTCCTGGATGTTCGTGTGATAGTGCCAGGGCACGCGCTGGCTCGCGGAGATCTGGAGCTCGGTGATGCGGAAGCCCGGACGCTCGGCGTGCCGGGCGCGCCGCTCGACCTCGTAGAGATGGCTCGAGTCAGTGACAGCCTCCACCACGACCTCCTCGCGGCGCGCCGCTCGCGGGCCTACCCGCGCTCCGTCGGCCCCCGGGCGCTTCGGGGCGCGATCGGGAGCACGCGCTGGAGCGCGACGAGCGTGAAGAAGAGCCGGATCCGGATCCGCGTCGCCAGGGACGGCTTCCAGTTTCCGGCGAGCACGGAGAGCACGGCCTGGTAGATGCCCCAGCGGTTCGACCGGCGGAACCACAGGTCGCGGAAGTTCGGGTCGTAGAAGCCCACCGCGAAGCGCCGGAAGTGGTGGTAGCGGGCCCGCACCAGGCGCTCGTACGCGGCGAATCGCCGCCGGGACAGATCGCTCTCGCGGAGCCCCGCGTCGATGGCGGCCGCGGCGTCCAGCCCGCCCTGCATCGCCAGCAGGACGCCGGTCGAGAAGATCGGGTCCAGGAACGCGGCGGCGTCGCCCACCGCCACCCAGCGGTCGCCGGCGAGCGTCGTGCCGAGATACGAGTAGTCCGCGTCGAACCGAGCCGGGGAGACACGCCGGGCGGCCGCCAGCAGCCCGACCGCGCTCGGGGTGCGATCGAGGTAGTGCGCGAGGCTCTCCTCGGGCGTGGCCTTCGACTCCCGGCGGTGGACCGTCTGGGGGATTACGGCCCCCACGCTCATCACGGTGTCCGAGATGGGGATGAACCAGAGCCACCCCATGTCCGGCCGCGTGAACATCCGGATGTCCCCGGCGCGCCGGCCGGTGAGCCGCGGGACGTTCTCGTACTGCGCGTGCACCGCGATGTTGCGCAGCAGCGGGTCGAAGTCGTGACGGCCCAGCTTCTTCGCGAGGAAGCCCGCTCGCCCCGACGCGTCGACCACGACGCCCGCGCGCACAGCGTGCTGCATCCCCTCGGGATCCGCGTACCGGAGCGTCACGCCCGCGGCATCGAAGGCCGCGTCCAGCACCCGGTGCTGCTCCCGGACGTCCACGCCGGACTTCTCGGAGTGGCGGAGCAAGAGCTCGTCGAACGTCGCGCGGGGCACCTGGAAGGTCTGGGGGGTCGGGGTCTCGACCGCTTCCGCGAAGTCGGCGTACTGCTCGACGGTGCCGTCGATCGTCCGGAAGCTCGCCCCCCACTTGCGGACGAAGCCGGCGGCGGCGACCGTGTCGTGAGCGCCGAGCGCCTGGAGGACCTCGTTGGTCCAGGGGAGCTGGGACTCCCCGATGTGGAAGCGGGGAAACTGCTCGCGCTCCAGCAAGAGGACCCGCCGGTCGGCCCGCGCGAGCGCGGTGGCGGTGCTGGAGCCGCCCGGGCCGCCGCCCACGACGACGGCGTCGAAGTCCCAGTCGCTCGGCGGGGTCATGCGTCGCGGGGCGCTACGGGGCGAGGGTCGCGATCGACTGCTCGTACTGGCACGAGCCCATGGCGCCGTCCGCGAAGATCTGGTGCTCGGCGATCCATCGGACGGTCTCGTCGAAGACCTCCTTGGTGTACGGCTCGAACACGATGCGCTCGCCGGGGCCCCAGCGCCGGGTGTCCATGAGCGGGTGGAAGCGCACCGGGAACTCGTTCCGGTAGTAGTGGGTGTAGCGGTCGGGCCGGAAGTCGATGTCCCGCTGCGCCCGCTGGAGGGCCCGGAAGAACCGGCGCAGGTCCTCGGCGTCCGGCTGGCCGTGGATCATCGTCGTGATCATGAAGGTCGTGTCGATGATCTTGCGGAAGCCGAGCTGCTCCGCGAAGTAGTACGGGCCGCTGAACAGGGCCGCGGCGGGGACCTGGCTGTCGATCAGGAGCTCCATGCGCCGGAAGAGCATGCCGTCGTTGAAGGACAGGTTGATCCGGTCGAGGGGCAGGTACGGCTCGAGCGCCTGAATCGTCGAGTAGTGGCTGCCGGACTGGTAGCCGACGGAGATCGGCACCCCCGCCAGCTGGTCCGGCGTCCTCACCGGCGACGCGGCGGGGACGAAGATGCCCGCCGGCGCGACGGAGTACGCGTCGGGATAGAGCTTGCCGTGGCCCGCCGAGGCGGCCACGCCCACCGTCCAGTGGCACGCGCAGCTCACGTCGGCCGCGCGGCCCGCCTCGAGCGACTGGTACGCCCCGACCTTGTCGCCCTTGTCGTGGATCCGGCCGTCGGTGGACTGCACCAGCTCACGGAAGACGTAGTCCAGCCCTTCCTGCGCGAAGTAGCCTTTCTCCTCGGCGACCCACTCCTGGAGCCGGAAGTGCGGCTCGATGACGAACCTGGGCATGTCGACCCTCCTCGATCCGGTTCCTGCCGGCGGTGTGGCCGTGATCATTCTACTCCGGGCCGCCGCCCCGCCCGGGGCGGTCCGACCGGGCGTCCGATCGGTCTCAGGTGTTCACCGAGCCGCCGTCGACGGCGAGCGTCTGGCCGGTGACGAAGTCGCTCTCGCTCGAGGCGAGGAAGACGAGCGCGCCGAGCAGGTCCTCGGGGTAGGCGTCGCGCTTCAGCGCGCGGATCTGCTGGACCGAGGGCCGGGCGGTCGCCACGTGCTCGGGGTTCTCGGCGACGACCGTGTCGCTCAGGATGAAGCCCGGGGACAGGGTGTTGACGCGGATGCCGTGCTCGCCGAGCTCCCGCGACAGGGCGCGCGTGAAGGCCATGATGCCCCCCTTCGACGTGACGTAGTGGAGCATCCACGGGATGCCGCGATAGGCGGTCCCCGAGCCGATGTTGATGATCTTCCCGTACCCCCGCGCGATCATGTGCGGCACGACGTGCTTCACCATCAGGAAGGGCCCGCGCAGATTGACGGCCATCACGCGATCCCACAGGGCGACGTCGATCTCGGTGCACTTGACCTGCCGGAGCGGCGCGAACAGCGCGGCGTTGTTCACCAGCACGTCGATCTGGCCGAAGCGTTCGATCGTCCGCGCGACGAGGTCCGCCACCGACGCCTCGTCGCTGACGTCGGCGACCGCGCCCATGACGGCCTCGGGCCCGTGCGCCCGGGCGAGCGCCTCGACGACCTCCGTGCCGTCGGCGACGTCCGCCACCACCACCCGCGCCCCCGCGTCGGCGAGCGCCCGCGCGTAGTACCGGCCGATGCCCTTCGCCCCGCCCGTGACGATCGCGGTGCGTCCCCGGAGCCGACTCATGCCGGCGGCCCCGCCCGGCCCCGGGCCCTAGACCGCGGGCTGGTCGTAGAGGGCCGCCACCAGCAGCCCGAGGACGACATCCGCGGCCCCGTCGAGCCCGATCTGCTTGACGACCAGGGCGGCGGGCCACGGCTGCACGGCGAAGTAGATGAGGTAGTTCGGGACCTCGTTCACGAGCGCCACCGCGATGCCGAAGCGGAGGCCCTGGAGCACCCACGACGTGGCCTCCACCCCGTGGGCGTAGATCCAGACGAAGGCGCCGGCCATCAGCACGTGCGCCAGGACGACCAGGCCGATGTACTGCCGCGCCTCCGCGTCCGGGCGGAACAGGTTTGGCAGCTTGTCGTACTCGGCGTCCAGCAGGACCCCGTGCACGACGTAGCTGAGCAGCATCCAGGCGACGAATGTCACCACCCAGGCCAGGAAGAAGCGCTTGATCACGAGCTCCTCCTTCCGACGACCGAGGGAAGCACGGACGTGCCACCGTTCACGATGGGTTCACCGTACCAGAGCCGCCCGTCCGGGCCGGTCGAATGCGGACCGCGCGGAGCCGGCCGGCGCCTGCCTGTCGCATGGTCTTGTGTCGAGGGTGGCCGCGGGCTCAGCGGCCCAGCGCGTCCTCGCGGAACCGGTAGCGGCGCACCACGGCCTCGTCCACGTCGACGCCCAGGCCGGGCCCCTCGGGCGGGGCGACCCATCCGTCCACCTGATCGATCGGGTTCCTCGCGAGCTCGTGCTGCATCGGCGAGGGCACCGGCTTGAGCTCGAAGAGGAGCGTGTTGGAGGCGGCGACCGCCAGGTGGAGCGAGGCCGCGGTGTTGAGCGCGCTGCTCCAGGAATGGGCGTTCCAGGCGAGGCCGGCCGCGGCGGCCATCTCGATGACGCGCCAGGCCCCGGTCACTCCCTCCGCCCGGCCCGGATCGACCATGATCACGTCGATCGCGCCGGACTCGATGAGGCCCCGGTAGTGCGCGGCGTGCCAGCCCTTCTCGCCGGTGCAGATGCGCGTGTCCACGGCCGCGTGGAGGCGACGGTACCCGTCCAGGTCGTGCTCGGCCAGCGGGTCCTCGAACCAGAACAGGCCGACGTCGGCGTCGATCGCCCGGCACATCCGGATCGCGTGGCTCGCATCCCAGCCCATGAGCGCGGCAACGTCCACGATCATGTGGGTGCCCGGTCCGACCGCGTCGCGGACCGTGCGCGCGATGGCCCGGTCTCGCTGCTCGTCGCTGCCGAAGGCGATCGAGAGGTCGTGTCCCCACCCGCCCTTCACGTAGCGGTAGCCCTCCGCCGCGAATCCGCGGAACTCGCGCCCGATGCGGTCGAGGTCGTGGGTGGCGAAGATGGTCGAGGCGCACGCCGGCAAGCGGTCGCGCCGCTTGTCACCGAGGAGCCGGTAGAGGGGCGCGCCGACGGCCTTCCCGGCGAGGTCCCACAGCGCCATGTCGATGGCGCTGATGCCGAAGGTCACCAGCCCTCCGTTGCCGTCCCAGTATGTCGCGTCCCGGAGCCGGCTCCAGAGGCCCACGACGTCCCGCGGGTCGCCGCCCACGATCAGGGGCGCCAGGCGGCGCTCCACGACGAACGCCACCGCGAGCGACGTCTCCTGGCCGCCGGTGATGGCCTCGCCCCAGCCCACGAGCCCGTCGTCGGTCTCCACGCGGACCAGCGTCAGCGCGCGGACCTTGCCGTCGTTGTTCGGCTCCGGGTAGCGGACGGCGAACGCCTCCACGCGACCGACTCGCATCGAGCCTCCCCCGATCCCCGCGCGGCGACCGCTCCGCGCCGGGCCGATTCTACCTCCCTAGCGCTCGCGGCCCGGGGCGTCCTCCCGGAGGAGCGCGACGAGGCGGTCCACCACCGCCGGGCGGCCGAAGACGGCGCTCAGGATCGGGCCGTCGGGCGCCGGAAAGTTGCGGACGATCGCGTAGCGGCCGCCGGCCTCCTCGGCCAGCACCTGGCTCGGGGCGAGGTCCCAGACCTGATTGTGCATGTCCACCATGGCGTCGGCGGCACCCGTGACGGCGGCGGTGTGCGCGTAGGCGGCCCGGTAGATGCGGTGGTTCGGATAGGCGCGCGTCAGGCGCTCGAAGAGGGACCCCTCGTCGATGTGGCGGCTGAAGTTGATCCGGGCGCTCAGGACCAGCCGTACGTCCTCGGGCCGGGCGCGCGCCGGGGCGTCGTCGATCCGGACCCGGCGGCCGTTCCGGTGCGTGCCCAGGCCGACGCCGGCGCTCACGCGGATGTCGAGCGCGGGGTGGTCGATGACGCCGACCAGCGGCACCCCGCGGTGGTGGAGGGCCAGCATCGTCCCGAACGTCGGAATGCCGTGGACGAGCTCCTCGGTGCCGTCGATCGGATCCATGATCCACTGGAACGCGCTCGCGGGCCGCGTCGGCGGGTATTCCTCGCCGAGCGCGCCGTGATCCGGGAACCAGCGCTCGAGCAGCTCGCGCCAGCGGCGCTCGACCGCCTTGTCGACGTCGGTGACGAGCGACCGGTCCAGCTTCGTCTCGACGCGGAAGCCGTGCTCGAGGGCGGGGCCGACGATCTGCCGCGCCTCGTCGGCCAGCTCCAGCGCGGCGGCGTGGTAGCGCTCGATGTCGCCGGCGGGCACGTCCGGGTTCGGTCGCGTCGTCACGAGGCGTGATGGTAGCGCACGGGCTCCGCCGCCGGAAGGGCCGGCAGGCGCCGCGCGGCGGGGTCAACCGGCGGCGGCGCGCCGGCGGAGGGTCTCGACGAGCGCCCGCGCGGCCGCGTCGGACGGGTCCAGGGCAGCGAGCTTCTCGGCGTACTCGAGCGCCGCCTTCACGCGTCCCTGCTCGCCGAGATAGGTGGCGAGCGCCGTCAGGGTGTCGCGGTCGGCCGGACGCTGCCGGTGGGCGCCCTCCAGGACCGTGATGGCGTCGGCGGCCCGCCCGGTGTCGTGCAGCGCCACGGCGTAGACGTAGGCGAAGCGCGGGGAGTCGGGCCGGGCGCGCGCGGCCCGGCGGAGAAGGTCCACCGCCTCGGGCAGCCGCTTCTGGCGCACGCGGAGGAGCGCCAGCGCGTGGAGGGCCTCCGCATGGTCGGGCGCCGCGCGGAGCGCCTGCTCGAGGAAGCGCTCGCCGTCCGCGTCGCGACCCTGGATCCGCAAGAGGTCGGCGAGGTTCACGAGGGCCGGGACGAACGACGGGTCGAGCCAGAGCGCCGTCCGGAGCTCGGACTCCGCATCACCCGCGCGACCGAGGCGCCCGTAGAGGTTCGCGAGGTTGACGTGGGATTCGGGCCGGTCGGCGCTGACCAGCTCCGACTGGACCAGCTCCGCCACGGCGTGATCGAAGTCCGCCCGCTGGCCCTCCGCGAGCGAGACCCCCTCGAGGGCTTGGGCCGCCGCGAGCCGCACTGCCCGCACGGGATCCCGGAGGAGAGGCGCGGCCAGCGGCCCCCGCCGGTCGGGTGGGACGGCCTCCATCCCTCGGAGCGCCCCCAGCCGGACCAGCGCGTCCGGGTCGCTCAGCGCGCTCTCCAGGGCGGGGGTCATCGCGGCGGTCCAGAACTCCGGGAAGTGCGCCAGCGCGGTGGCGCGCACGATGCCCGCCTGGCTCCGATCGGCCGCCAGCCCGGAGAGGGCCGGGCCGGCCTGCGGCAGCCCGCGCCGCGCGGCGTCGAGCGTCCGGGCGAAGTGGGCGGTGCCCCCGCGCGTCCCGCCCCACGCCGCGACGCGGTCGGCCGCCCACTGGGGGGCGCGGTCCCGGTGACAGCCCGTGCAGGCGTTCGGCGTGCCGAGCGCCGCCGACAGATCCGGGCGCGGCACCCGGAAGCTGTGGTCCCGGCGCGGGTCGACCACCATGTACGTGCGCGCCGGCATGTGGCAGCTCACGCAGCGAGCCGCCTCCGACTCGGGCCGGTGGTGATGGTGGGCGGCCCTGTCGAACTTCGCCGGCAGGTGACACTGGGCGCAGACCGCGTTGCCCGCCGCGCGGAGCGTCGTCCGGTGGGGCTCGTGGCAGTCGGAGCAGGTGACGCCCGCCCGCTGCATCCGGCTCTGGACGAACGACCCCCACTCGTAGACCTCCCCGAGCATCTGCCCGTCCGCGTGGTAGAGCCGGGCCTCGAGGAGGGCCGGCACGTGGGTGTCGAGGAACGGCTGGCCGTAGGGATGGGGGTCCACGATCGGCCGCCGGCGCGCGTGGCAGCGGGCGCAGACGTCGAGCTCCGCCGAGGACCGCGGGGCGCCTGTCCACTCGGCGATGCCGCGCTGGCTGTCCTTGATGGCCCACGCCCCGTCGCCCCGCCCGAGGCGCACGACGAGGCCCGTCGTGCCCGGAGTCGCGCGGGGCGCCCCCGCCGGGCGCGCCTCGGCCCAGCTCACGTGCGCCGAGCCGGGGCCGTGGCACTCCTCGCAGGACACCGTGAGCTCGGCCCAGGCGGTGGCGTACGTGTTCGCGGCCAGGTCGTACCTCTTCCGGAGATCCGTCGAGTGGCACTCGGCGCACTGGAAGTTCCAGGTCTGCTCGCGGCCCGTCCAGTGAAGCGGGTCCGAGGAGCGCAGCGTCACGTCGGGGTAGAGGTGGAACCACCGCTGGCCCCCCTGGGCACGAGGCCGGGTGTCCCAGGCCAGGCCGAGCGCCTGGAGCCGGCCTCCTGGGAACGGCACGAGGTACTGCTGCAGGGGGTCCACGCCGAACGTGTAGGCGATCTCGAACTCGCCTGGCTTACCGTCCGGGCCCTCGGTGCGGACGAGGAACTTGCCGTCGCGGCGGAAGAACGTCGACGTGACGCCCCGGTGCGTGACGCGGGCCTGGTCGAAGCTGCCGAGCACCGTCTGGTCCGTGGCGGGCTGCATGGCCCGGGCGTGATCCGAAGCGCGGTAGGCGTCCGCTTCCTTCAGATGGCACACGGCGCACTTCGCGCCGCCGACGAAGGTCGGCGCCGTGGCGGCGGCCTTGGGCGCCTGGGCCGCCTGGTCGGTCCGCTGGCAGCCGGGGGCAAGAACCAGGCTGGCCAGCGCCAGCATCAGCGTCAGGACCGCGAGACCGACCCGCGCCGGGCGCGGGCCGGCGCTCGCATCGCCTCGGACGCGGCCCGGGCGCGGGCCGCTCGACGCGCCGCGCTCGGAAGATCGAGGCGTCCTCGACGTCACGGGCCCCAGGGTATCAAAGACGCGGGATCGTCGGGCCACCGCGCCCGCCGTCAAAGCGGCCGTTCGCCTTCCCGCCCCCGCCGGACGCGCGCTATCATCAGGATCGATGAGGCGCGTGCCCCTCCAGTACGGCGCGGATGGCCTCGAACTCCTGACGGAGGCGTCCGACGTCACGGTGATCCGGCCTCGGTTCACGGACGGGCTGCCCGACGAGGCGGCCGCGTTCCGTGAGGCTGTGCGGCGCCCGCTCGGCGCCCGCCCGCTCCGCGACCTGGTCGGCGCGGCCGACCGGCTCGCGGTCGTGATTCCCGACATCACGCGGCCCATGCCGTCGGACCGGCTCCTGCCGTGGCTGCTCGCGGAGCTCGGGCACGTGCCCGCACGGAACGTCACGATCATCAACGGCACGGGCTCCCACCGGGCGAACACGCCGGCGGAGCTCGAGCGGATGGTGGGACGGGCCGTGGCGTCGGCGTACCGCATCGTCAACCACGCGGCGCAGGACCCGGCGGCGCTCGCGCGGGTGGGGACGACGAGGGACGGCCGCCCGGTCCTCCTCAACAAGGCCTACGTGGAGGCCGACCGGCGCGTCGTCGTCGGGTTCATCGAGCCGCACTTCATGGCCGGCTTCTCCGGCGGCTACAAGGGCATCTTCCCGGCGCTGGGGGACATCGACTCGATCGTCCACTATCATCGCGCCGCGGTCATCGCCGACCCGAAGTCGACCTGGGGCGTGCTCGACGGCAATCCGACGCAGGCGCAGATCCGCGAGAACGGGGCGCTCGTGCCCCTCGACTTCTGCGTCAACTTCACCATGAACCGGGACCGCGCGATCACGGGCTTCTACTGCGGGGACGCGATCACGGCGCACGAGCGCGGCTCGGCCGCCGCCCGGGAGACGGCCATGGTCGCCTGCGACCGGCCGTTCCCCGTCGTCGTCACGACGAACGGCGGGTATCCCCTGGACCAGAACCTCTACCAGACCGTGAAGGGGATGTCCGCCGGCGCGCAGATCGTCGAGGACGGCGGCTACATCCTGACCGCGGCGCGCTGCAACGACGGCTTCCCGGCCCACGGCAACTTCAAGAAGCTCCTCGTCGAGCACCGGACGCCGCAGGCGATCCTGGACACCGTGCTCGCCCCGGGCTTCTCGATGTTCGACCAGTGGGAGGCCCAGGTGCTGGCGATGATCCTGATCCGCGCCCGCGCCGGGCTCCACAGCGAGATCCCCGCCGACGAGCTTCGCCGGGCGCACCTCGAGCCGGTCACCGACGTGGGGGCCCGGCTCGCCCAGGAGCTCGAGCGGGTGGGGAAGGACGCCCCGGTGGCGGTCCTGCCCGAGGGGCCGCTGACGATTCCCTACCTGCGCCGGTAGCCCGCCAGGGTCGGCCCGGGCGGCGCCGTGGCGGACGCGACGGGTCCCGTCAGGGCCGGCGGGTCGGCAGCGCGGCCGGCTCGATGTCGAGGGTCGTGACGCGCCGGAGCTCCCGCCGGTGGGTCGTGTCCTCGAACGGCCGCGCCCGGTGCATCGTCGCCCGGTTGTCCCAGATGACCAGATCGCCCACCGCCCAGCGATGCCGGTAGACGAACTGGGGCTGCGTCGCGTGCTCGATCAGGTCGCGCAGGAGGAGCCGCCCCTCGGGGAGCGGCCAGTCGACGATCCGGGACGCGTGCGAGGCGAGGTAGAGCGACCGGCGCCCGGAGCGCGGGATGACGCGCACGAGTGGATGGATGGCCCCCTCGAGCCGGCCCGCCTCCTCCGGCGAGAACTCGAAGCCGAGGGTCTGGCGCGAGTACGCGATCGAGTGGTGCGCGCGGAGGCCCTCGAGGCGCGCCTTCGTCTCCGCGGGCAAGGCGTCGTAGGCGGCGCGCATGTCCGCGTACTCGGTGTCGGCCCCGGCGGGCGGGACCACCTTGGCCGAGAGCATCGAGTAGCGGCCCGCGGGATCCTGGAACGACGCGTCGGTGTGCCAGAGGCGATTGCCGAGCCCGTACGCCCGTCGCCGGTTGTCGGGCCCGGAGATCTCCCCGCGCTCGTCGAGGTTCGAGATGTCGACGAGGGCGTCGTTGCCCAGGCGATTCAGGCCCAGGGCGGCAGTGCCGGTCTTCGCGTGCAGCTGGCCGTCGAGCCGCTGAGCGAAAGCCAGCTGCTGGTCGTCGGTGAGCGGCTGCTCCCGGAAGACGAGCACCGCGTACGTGTCCATCCCCGTCCGGATCTCGTCCAGGGTCGCAGCATCGTCCGCCTGGCGCAGGTCGACCGGGCTCACCTCGGCGACGAAGGTGGGATGGAGCGGTCGGAACTGGAGGGTCATGCGGACGTCCTCCTCCAAGAGCCCCGATCCTAGCATCGCCCGGCGGGGGCGTCGAGGCGTGGCATACTTCAAGGAAGACGCATGTTTCGACCGCGGGAGGACCGGGCGTGGCGCACCATGACTACCTGATCGTCGGCGGCGGCATGACCGCGGACGCCGCGGCGCGCGGCATCCGGGACCGCGACCCCGCGGGCACGATCGGGATCATCGGGGACGATCCGCACCCGCCGTACAACCGGCCGCCCCTGACCAAGGGCCTGTGGAAGGGCGACGCGCCCGACAGCATCTGGCGGAAGACCGAGGAGGCGCAGGTCGAGCTGCACCTCGGCCGCCGGGTGCAGACGGTCGACGCGGCGGCCCGGCGCGTCACCGACGACCGCGGGGCCGCGTACGAGTACCGGCGGCTCCTGCTGGCCACCGGCGGCGAGCCGCGCCGGCTCCCGGGCGGCCCCGACGGCGTGATCTACTTCCGGACCCTGGACGACTACCGCGCCGGCCGCGAGCTCGCCGACCGGGGCGCCGGGTTCGTGGTGCTGGGCGGCGGGTTCATCGGCGCGGAGATCGCGGCGGCGCTCCGGATGCAGGGCGTGGACGTCACGATGATCGTCCCGGGAGCGGGGCTCGGCGCGCGGGTCTTCCCCGTCGAGCTCTCCCGCTTCCTCGTGGAGTACTACCGCGAGCGCGGCGTCAGGATGCAGATCGGGGAGACGGCCGAGCGCGTGGAGCGACGCGACGGGCGGTTCGTGGTGCACGCGCAGCGCAGCGGGGCGATCCTGGCCGATGCGGTCGTCGCGGGCCTGGGCATCGTGCCCCGGGTCGAGCTCGCGCGTCAGGCTGGCCTCGCGGTGTCGGACGGGATCGAGGTCGACGACCGGCTGCGCACCAGCCGGCCGGAGATCTACGCCGCGGGGGACGTGGCGCAGTTCTTCAGCCCTGCCCTCGGCCGCCGCGTCCGGGTCGAGCACGAGGACAACGCCAACACCATGGGGAGGCTCGCGGGCCAGAACATGGCGGGGGCCGACCTCCCGTACGAGCACCTGCCCTTCTTCTACTCGGATCTCTTCGACCTCGGATACGAGGCTGTGGGCGACGTCGACGCGCGCCACCAGACCGTCGTCGACTGGAAGACGGAGTTCCGCGAAGGGGTAGTCTACTACCTCGACGGCGGACGGGTGCGCGGCGTGCTCCTGTGGAACACGTGGGGGCAGGTGGAGGCGGCGCGCGCGCTGATCGCCGCGCCGGGGCCGTTCCGGCCGGAGCAGCTCAAGGGCCGGCTGCCCTGAGGCCAGGAGCCCGGAGGGCCGGCTGCGTGCTATGATCCCGTGGCGTCGACCTGACCCTCCCACCCCATGAGCAGCCGGGCCGGTACCTACAGCCTGAGCCACATCCGCCACCTCGAGGCGGAGAGCATCCACATCCTGCGGGAAGTGGCGGCGGAGTGCGAGCGCCCCGTGCTCCTCTACTCCGTCGGGAAGGACTCCTCCTGCCTCCTGCGCCTCTGCCAGCGGGCGTTCCACCCCGGGAAGCTCCCGTTCCCGCTCATGC
>DATBGA010000141.1:0-4689 GCA_036558225.1 Candidatus Methylomirabilota bacterium
TCTGGACGGTCCCGGTCCGGAAGACGGAGGGCCGGGAGACCGAGATGGAGCCCTACTACACGATCATGCGGCTCCCGGGAGAGAAGCGGGAGGAGTTCGTCCTCCTCCTGCCGTTCACGCCGGTGCGCCGGGACAACATGATCGCGTGGCTGGCGGCGCGCTCGGACGGAGCCGACTACGGCAAGCTCGTCCTCTTCGAGTTCCCGAAGGGCAAGCTCGTGTTCGGCCCCCGGCAGGTCGAGGCCCGCATCGATCAGGACGCGTTCATCTCCCAGCAGCTCTCGCTGTGGAGCCAGGCCGGCTCCCAGGTGATCCGGGGCGGCCTCCTCGCCATCCCCATCGAGGAGTCGCTCCTCTACGTCCAGCCCCTCTACCTGGCGGCAGAGCGCGGGCGGCTGCCGGAGCTGAAGCGGGTGATCGTCGCCTACGGGAACCGGATCGCGATGGACGAGACGCTGGACGCCGCGCTGCAGCAACTGTTCGGGGCCCGCCCGGCGGTCGCGGGCGGCGCGCCCGCGGCGGCCGGGGAGCCGCCGGCCGCCGGCGGCGTGCCCTCCCGTCTGGCGGCCGAGGCGCTCGAGCACTTCACCCGGGCGCGCGAGCGGTTCGGCCGGGGCGACTTCGCGGGCTTCGCGGAGGACCTCAGGAAGCTGGAGGAGGCGCTGCGGCGCCTCCAGACCGAAGGCCGCCGGTAGCGCCGCGCGCGACCGCGCCCGCCGCGCCGCTCACCGCGGCGGGCGCGACGGGGTCCGGTCGCGCGGGGCTCCTCCCGGCGGGGCGCCGGGACCGGCGCGGGGCCGCTACTCCTTCACCAGGAAGTGCGCGCGGCGGTTCTTCGCCCAGCAGGCTTCGGTGCGCTCGCCGCAGACCGGACGCTCCTCCCCGTAGCTCAGGACGGTGATCCGCGAGTCGGGCACGCCCGCCGCCGTGAGGTAGTCCCGGGTGGCCTTGGCGCGCCGCTCGCCGAGCGCCAGGTTGTACTCGTTGGTGCCCCGCTCGTCACAGTGACCCTCGATGAGGACGAGGGCCCGTGCGTGCGCCTTCAGCCAGCGCGCGTTCGCGTCGAGCGTCGCCTTGTCCGCCGGCCGGATGTCGTACCGGTCGAAGTCGAAGCCGACGTCGTGGAGGGCGGGCGCGGACACGAACTCCGTCGGCGACGGCAGCGCGGGAATGGTCGTGCCGGCTCCGCTCTTCCCGCCCATCGCGGCCGTGCTGGCGTTGGTGATGGCGCTCTGGCCGCTCCGGCCGGCACCGGCCCCGCCCGTGGACGTCCCGGCGCCGCCGGCCTGGCCCGCGGCCCCGGCCGTGGCGCCCGGGCTGCCGGCGCCGCCCATCGCGCCGGAGCCCGGGCCCTTCGGGCATCCCGCGAGCAGCACGGACGCCAGGGCAAGCAGGACGATGGTGCGCGAGCGCCCGCTGACGATGTCACTCATCACGCGTCTCCTCTCATCGGCACGATCCAGGGGAGCCGGGCACACGAGCCCGAGGCTCCCGTCTCGGTCGGCAGCATGAAAGCAGCATACACGATATATCGCCTCACGATATAATTGTTTGATGCCGCCGCTCGACAGGCGGAGACGGCGAGAGCCGCGCGTCGACTACGCGACCCTCGCGGCCCTCCGGTACCGGATCCGGCGATTCCTCCACGTGCGGGAGACGGCGGCCCGCGCGGCCGGGGTCGAGCCGCAGCAGCACCTCCTGCTCCTACAGCTGAAGGGCCTGGAGGCGCAGGGGCCGATCACCGTGGGGGTCCTCGCGGAAAGGCTGCAGGTGCGCCATCACAGCGCCGTCGGGCTGGTCGACCGGCTGGTGGCGCGGCGGATGGTCGTCCGGCGCCGGGACGACCGGGACCGGCGCGGCGTGGTCGTCGAGCTGACCGCGAGGGGCCGGGCCGTACTCAGGCGGCTGGCGCTGGATTCGCTGGCGGACCTCGGTCGGGAGGGCCCGGCGCTGGTGGCCGTGCTGCGACGGCTGATCGCCCGGTCGGCCCGGCGAGGAGCCGGCGGCCGCCGGCGGCGATAGGCCGGCCGGCGGCGGCGCGCCCTCGGGGCCCCTGGCCGGGCCGCCCGGGGAGCCGCGGGCCTACGCGACGACGTTCTGGGGCCGCCCCTCCAGGAAGGCGATCACGTTGTCGACGACCCCCGCGTTCAGGAGATCCATGCCCTCGGGGGTCTGGTCGGCGTTGTGTGGCGTCAGGACGACCTGCGCGCAGCCGAGCAGGGGATGCCCCGGCGGGAGCGGCTCGGTGTCGAAGACGTCGAGCGCCGCGCCGCCCAGGCGGCCGGCGTGGAGGGCGGCGACGAGGGCCGCCGTGTCCACGACCGCGCCCCGCGCCGTGTTGACCAGGATGGCCCCCGGCTTCATGAGCGAGAGCTCGCGCGTGCCGAGGAGGCCCCGGCTCTCCGGCGTGAGCCGGACGTGGAGTGACACCACGTCCGCCGCGCCCAGGAGCTCGTCGAGCGGGACGTAGCGGACGCCGAGCTCGGCGGCCCGCGCAGGCGCGGGGTGGAACGTCCAGGCGAGGACCTCCATGCCGATCGCGCGCCCGAGCCGGGCCATCGCCCCGCCGATCGCCCCGGTCCCGACGAGGCCCAGCGTCTTGCCGGAGAGATAGACGTTGTCCATGCTGGTCCAGCGACCCACCTTGAGCTCCGCCGTCTGGAAGTGGGCGCGCTTCGCGGCGGCGAGCATGAGGCCGAACGCGTGCTCGGCGACGATCGGCGCGGTCTTGCCGGGAATGTTGCAGACGACGATGCCCCGCTCCCGGGCCGTGGCGAGGTCGAAGGAGTCCGTCCCGATCCCGCAGACGGTGGCCATCCGGAGCCGCGGCAGGGCCAGGAGCGCCTCCCGCGGCCACTTGATCGCGCCGCGCGTGTTCACCAGGCAGACGGCGTCGCGCGCCCGCGCGAGCTTCTCCTCGGGCGTGGATGGCCGGTCGGTGTGCAGGCGCACCTCGCCGTACCGGCGGAGACGCTCGAGGTGAGGGGAGCCCTGGATCTGCGGGGGGTCGTCGCCGGGGATGACGATGACCACGTCCTTCCGCTCGCCCATCGCACCTCCAAACTCGGGGTCAGGCCTTAACTTTGATAGTTCCCCGCGGCCCTCGCCGGGAACCCCGGGACCAAAGTTAAGGCCTGACCCCGGGGTTTGACGGTCCATGCTACCCTTTTTTCTCGTGGCCCACGCCGAGCGCCTCTGGCTCGATTGACCCCCGACGCCCAACGACCGCAGCCACCCGTTCAGGAGGAGCCCCCGATGAGCATCGCGCGCTACAAGGTCGGACCCCGGATCGCCGCCGCCGCGAAGCACGGAGACACCATCTACGTGGCCGGCACCGTCGCCGACGACCCGAAGCTCGACGCGAAGGGCCAGGCGGCGCAGATCCTGCGGAAGATCGACGAGGCGCTGGCGCACTTCGGCAGCAACAAGTCGAAGATCGTGTGGGCGAACGTCTGGGTGTCCGACATCCGCCACTACGACGGCATGAACGCCGCGTGGGACGCATGGCTCGACAAGGCGAACGCCCCCGCCCGGGCCACCGTGGAAGCGCGCCTGGCGACGCCGGACTACCTCGTCGAGATCGCCGTCATCGCGGGCGCCTGACCCGGCCCGCATCGAGGAGGCCCCGATGGGGAGCACGACCGACCGGGTGAGCGGGCGGGCGCGGGCGGTGCCCGTCTCGCCCATCCGCCGCATGTTCGACCTGACGCCCCGCGTGCCGGGGGCGATCAGCCTCGCGGTGGGGGAGCCGGGCTTCGCGACGCCGCCCCACATCGTCGAGGCGGCGTGTGAGGCGCTCCACGCCGGCTTCACCAAGTACTCGCCCAACCCCGGCTACCTGGACCTCCGGGAGGCGATCGCCGACAAGCTCGAGCGGGTCAACGGATACCGGGTCGACCCGGGCTCGGAGGTCTTCGTGACCGTCGGCGCCATGCAGGCCCTGGCGCTCACGTTCATGGTCGGGATCGACCCGGGCGACGAGGTGATCCTGACCGACCCGAGCTACACGAACTTCGACGCGACCATCACGCTGGCCGGGGGCCGAACGGTCTTCGTGCCCACGGACCCCGAGCGCGGCTACCTCCCGCACGCCGACGACGTGGCGGCGGCGATCACGCCGCGGACCCGCGCCATCCTCGTCAACAGCCCGGCGAACCCGACGGGCGCCGTCTACCCGCGGGACCTCCTGCACGCGATCGCCGAGCTGTGCCGGCGCCACGACCTCCTGCTGATCTCCGACGAGACGTACGCGGCGCTGACGTACGGCGACATCCGGAACGTCAGCCCGGCGTCGTTCCCCGGCCTCCGCGACCGCACGGTGTCCATCTACTCCTTCTCCAAGGAATACGCGATGACGGGCTGGCGCATCGGCTACCTCGCGGGGCCGGCCCCCCTGCTCGCGGTCATGGCGCCCGTCCAGGAGGCCATGGCCTCCTGCGTCAACTCCGCGGCGCAGCGGGCGGCGCTCGCGGCGCTTCGCGGGCCGCAGGATTGCGTCGAGGCCATGCGCCGCGCCTACCAGCGGCGGCGGGACCTGGTCGTCGAGCGGATGAGCCGGGTTCCCGGCGTGCGTTGCCCGCGCCCCGACGGTGCCTTCTACGCGTTTCCCGACGTCCGGGCGGTGACCCACGACACGCAGCGCCTCGCCGAGCGGCTGCTCTTCGACCACAAGGTCGTCGTCTCGCCGGG
>DATBGA010000142.1:0-20868 GCA_036558225.1 Candidatus Methylomirabilota bacterium
TCCGAGTCGAAGCGCCCGCGCACGTCCTGGATCGCGACGGCGTAGCCCCGCTGGGCGAAGTAGACGCCGTCCTGCACCTGGGAGTCGACGTTGTTGCTGTATGGGGTGCGGATCAGGATGACCGGGAAGGGCCCGGGCCCGTCGGGCAGGTACACGTCGGTCGAGAGCTTCACCCCATCGCGCATCGGCACCCCGATGCCGAGCAGCGTGCGCACGCGGTGGAGGGGATGGGCGACGGCGGGCGGTGGCGGCATGAGCTCTCCCGGATTGGATTTCGCGAGCACGGGGCGAACTGTCGAGACGGGCGCGACTCTAGCACGCTCCGCGGAAGGCGGACAAGGCAGCCGCGGCGCCGGGCGGGAGTCGCCCGGCGCCGCGGTTGAGGACGTGGATCGGAGTCCCGGGTCTAGCCGGCGCCGATGACGACGTAGCGCTGCGAGCCCTCGCGCTCCACGCGGAGCAGCACCTGCGCCGAATCCTGCCCGCGAGCCAGACCGCGCTCGACATCCTGGAGTCCTTGCACCGGCATCCGGTTCACCTCGCGGATCACGTCGCCCGGCGCGAGACCCGCCTGGGCGGCGGGCGAGTCGGGCTTCACCTCGGTCACGACGACGCCCTTGGCGCTCTGCACGCCCAGCTGCTTCGCGAGCTCGGGCGTCAGCTCCTGGAGCGACAGCCCGAGCTTCTCGGTCGCCCGGCTCTCCGGCAGCTTCTCGCCCGTGGCGGCGCGCGCCTCTCGCGAATCGGCGAGGTTGCCCACGGTAACCGTGACCGTCTCTCGCTTGCCGTCACGCAGGACCACGACGGGAACGGTTCGCCCGACCGGCGTGTTGGCGACGAGCAGAGGGAGCGTGCGGGGCCCCTCGACGGTCTTCCCGTCGAAGGTGACGATGACGTCGCCCGGCTTGACGCCGGCCCGACCGGCGGGGGAATCGTCGGTGACCGAGGCCACCAGGGCGCCCTGGGTGCCCGTGAGCCCGAATGACTTGGCAAGCTCCTGGGTCAGCGGCTGGATCGCCACGCCCAGCCAGCCGCGAGTCACCTTGCCGCTCGCCCGGAGCTGGCCCAGGACCGGCTTCGCCAAGTCGACCGGGATCGCGAACCCGATGCCCTGGAAGCCGCCCGAGCTGCTCCGGATCGCCGAGTTGATCCCGACGGCCTCCCCGCGGGTGTTGATCAGGGGGCCGCCGGAGTTTCCGGGGTTGATGGCCGCGTCGGTCTGGATGAAGTCGTCGAAGCGCCCCTGGCCGATGAACCGGCCCACGCCGCTCACGATGCCGACGGTCACCGTGTGGTCGAACCCGAACGGGTTGCCGATGGCCATGACCGGCTCCGCCACCTTGAGCGCGCTTGAGCTTCCGATCGGGATCATCGGGAGGCCCGTCGCGTCGATCTTCAGCAGCGCCAGATCGGTCTCGGCGTCGCTGCCGATGATCTTCGGCTGGAACGTCCGCCCGTCCGAGAGCTGGACCTCGATCGACGTCGAGCCCTCCACGACGTGATGGTTCGTGACGATGTAGCCGTCGGCGTCGATGATGAAGCCGGATCCCACGCCCCGCGGCCGCTGCTCCCGCTCGCCGCCGCCCTCGGGGGGCTGCGGGAAGAAACGCCGGAAGGGCTCCGGGACGCTCGGGACGCGGGAGCGCCGGACCTCGCCCGCCGTGCGGACGTTGACGACCGCCGGCATGAGCGTCTCCGCGAGCCGCACCCACGGGTAGGATTCCGGCAAGGCCCCGGTGAGTGCCGGGTCGGCCGCCCGCGGCGCCGACTGCGCCACCGCGGGCTTCGTCCCCCGACTACCGGCCGCGCCGGCCGGCGGCGCGGAGAGGATCAGACAGACCACGAGCCCGAGGCTGACCGCCGCGAGCCATCGCTTCGTGCCACTCATGACTGGACTTCCTCCTACCTTGGCCGAGCTCGGCCTCAGAAGTTGGCCGGGAAGAAATGGATCGTCCAGCCCGGCGCCCGCGGGTCGACCGTCAGCGTGCGGTCGAAGGTCCCGACGAGACGGCGTCCGAGCTGCGTGTCGACGAACGCTTGAGCCACGACCCGGTGCTGGCCGATGTCGAGGACGACCGGCGCCTGCATTCCCGGGGTCAGCACCAGGGGGCCCGGAGAACCGGGCGGATTGTCGAGAAAGACGTGGATCTCCCACTGGGTCCCGTTGGTGATCACGCCCATCGTCGGGTCCGGGGGGCGAGCGGCCGTCCCGACGGGCGGCGGCCCCACCGGCGGCGGGGGCGCGGGCGCGGTCACCACGGACCACTGCTCGGGGGGCGGAGGGGGCGGAGCCCCGGGCGGCGGGGGCGCGGCAGCCACCGCCGGCCGCGTCTGCTGCTGGATCACCTCGCCCGCCAGGGCGCCGAGGAGACCGCCGATCAGGGCGCCGAGGCCCGCGTTGCGCCCCGCGTGGGACCCGGAGGTCGCCGCGCCGATCATGCCGCCGCCGGCGGCCCCGACGATGGCCCCTCCGGCAGCGCCCTCGTGACCCGCACACCCGGCCAGGACCAGGGCTAGGAGCCCTGCGGCGACCGCTCGGTGGGCGATTCCCCTCCGCACGTGGCACCTCCCTGAGCGCGCCCGGATCCGGGCGCTGCTCGTCAGTCTACTGCCCGGGTGAGGGGCTGTCCACGAACCGGCCCCGTCGGAGCGGGGCAAGCGCCCTCCGATGCACGGATTTGACCCCGCGGAGACGCTCGCTGTTCACCGGGAGGTATTTCTTGACCCGGACCGCCCGCTGGCCTAGATTTCAAGCCTACTTGGGCCCCGCGGACCCCAGGGCGCGGCGGCGGGAGGAGAGCGTGACGACCGAGCCATCCGATCCGCTCCGATCCGGCGCGCCCCTGCCCGCCGGCGCGCCGGCGTTCCCGACCCAGAGGGCCGGCCGGTTCGTCTCGCTCCAGACGAAGTTCCTGGTCGGCACGCTTCTCGTCGTCGCCGCGGTCATGAGCGCCCTCGTCCTGATCGTCGAGCACCGCCAGCGGGAGGCCATCATCCGGGAGGTTCAGCGACGCGGGGACTCCCTGGCGCGGGACCTGGCGGCGGTCTCCACCGGACCCCTGGTTCTCTACAACTACACCCAGCTCGAGCAGAACGTGGCGCGGTTAACGACCGAGACCGACGTGGCCTACGCCATGATCCTCGACCGCGACGGGCGCGTGACGGCCCACAACCACCGGCCGGAGACCGTCGGCACTCTCCTGTCCGGCGGGGCGCTCGACCGCATCATGTCGACGGAGGTGACCCTCGCCCAGGAGATCACCGGGCCGGACGGCGCGGCGCTCTACGACTTCGCGGTGCCGATGCGAGTCGACGCCCAGCGCTGGGGCACGGCCCGCGTGGGTCTCTCGCGGCGGCGGATGGAGGCGGAGATCGCCGCGACGCGGCGCCAGCTGGTCCTGCTGGCCGTGCTGGTCCTGGCCGGGGCGGGGCTGGCCTCCGCGCTGGTGGCCCGGCGGATCGCGCGGCCCGTCCGGCAGCTCGCGGCGGGCGCGGTGGCAATCTCCCGCGGCGAGCTGGTCCAGCGGGTCGAGCCGGCGACGTCCGACGAGATCGGACAGCTGGCCACCGCCTTCAACGACATGGCGCGGCAACTCCACGAGCAGCGATCGGCGCTCCTCGAGCAGCGGACGGCGCTCGAGGCGGCCCACGGCCAGCTGCGCCGCCGGTTCGCCGAGCTGTCCGACCTGAAGAGCTACAACGACCACATCCTCGACTCCCTCGTCAACGGGATCGTCACCCTGGACCTCGAGGGCCGCGTGGTCACCCTCAACGGCGCCGCGGAGACCCTGCTCGGCTGCCCCGCCGTCGCCATCGCCCGGGGCCGCCACGTGACCGAGGTCCTAGGCCACGCCCCCGAGCTGATCGCCATCCTGCAGGCGGCGATCCAGTGGCGCACCGGCCGCACCGTCACCGTGACGCTGCCGAGCCCCGCGGGCGGGGTCATCCCCGTCGAGATCACGACGGCCACGCTGAAGGGCGGCGAGGGGCAGGACCTCGGGGTCATCGTCGTCGTCCGCGATCTCACCGCCGTCCGGGCGCTCGAGGCGCAGCTCCGGCATGCCCAGAAGATGGAGGCGGTCGGGCGCCTTGCCGGGGGCGTCGCCCACGACTTCAACAACCTCCTGACCGTGATCACGGGGCGGAGCCAGCTCCTTCTCCTCAAGCTCCAGCCCGAGAGCCCGCTCCGCCGTGACGTCGAGCTCGTCGAGGAGACGGCCCACCGGGCGTCCGCCCTCACCCGGCAGCTCCTCGCCTTCAGCCGGAAGCAGATGGTGCAGCCGCGCGTGATCGACCTGAACGAGGTCGTCCGCGGCATGGAGACGATGCTGAGCCGCCTCATCGGCGAGGACATCGCGCTCGCCACCCGCCTCGATCCCACGGCGGGCTGCGTCCGCGCGGACCCCGCCCAGCTCGAGCAGATGATCGTCAACCTCGCGGTCAACGCGCGCGACGCGATGCCCCTCGGCGGGCGGCTGACGCTCGAGACGGGCTTCGTCCGGCTCGACGAGGGGTTCGCCCGGGAGCACGTGGGCCTGCGGGCCGGCCCCCACGTGCGGCTGGTGGTGCGCGACACCGGCGTGGGGATGGACGGGCTCATCAAGGCGCACCTGTTCGAGCCGTTCTTCACGACCAAGGGCCCGGGCAAGGGCACCGGGCTGGGCCTGGCCACGGTGTACGGGATCGTCACCCAGAGCGGGGGCGCGATCCGCGTCGACAGCGAGCCCGGCCGGGGCGCCGTGTTCACCATCGACCTCCCGCGCGTCGACGCGCCGGCGGACGTGCGGGGGGACCCCGGGATCCCGGCGGCCGCGCCGCACGGCTCCGAGACGGTCCTCCTCGTGGAGGACGAGCCCGAGGTCCGCGGGCTCGCCCGGGACATCCTGCACCAGCAGGGCTACACGGTGCTCGAGGCGGCCGACGGCGACGACGCCCTCCGGATCGGCCGCGAGCACGGCGGCCCCATTCACTTGCTCGTCACCGACGTCGTGATGCCCCAGATGGGCGGGCGCGAGCTCGCCGATCACCTAAAGGCGGGGCGCGACGAGACCAAGGTGCTCTACGTCTCCGGCTACACGGACGACGCCATCCTCCACCAGGGCGTCTCGGAGACGGGCACGGCCTTCCTGCCGAAGCCCTTCACGGCCTCGGCCCTCGCGCACAAGGTCCGGGAAGTCCTCGACGCGACACCGGCGAGCGGCACGCGCTAGCCCGTCAAACTTCGGGGGTCAGGCCTTAACTTTGATGCGTGTGCCCTTCACGCCGTCCACCGAAGGGCGCGAAGATCAAACTGCAGGCCTGACCCCCGAGTTTGACGGGCGCCTCCGAAGTTAAGGCCTGACCCCGGAGTTTGGCGGTCAGTCGGCCAGGGCGGCCACCGCCGACTCGAACGCCCGGACGGTCTCCCGGACGTCGGCCTCGTCGTGGACGATGGACAGGTAGAACTTCGAGGCCCCGCGGAAGACGCCGCGCGCGCGGAGGAGCCTTACGAAGCGCGCGAGCCGCGCCCGGTCCGCCTTGAGGGTCGAGCGGTAGTCCGTGATCTCCTCGTCCGTGAAGTAGATCTCGAACAACACCCCCTCGCCCACCACGCGCGCCGCGATGCCCGCCGCGTCGCAGAGGCGCTGGAGCGCCTGCTTCAGCTGGTTGCCGAGCGCGTGCATGCGCTCGTAGGTGCCGGGGCGCTTGAGGATCCGCACGGTGGCGAGGCCCGCCGCGGTGGCGATCGGGTTGCCGCTCAGCGTGCCGATCTGCGGGATGAACTGTTCCCGGCTCACCCGGGACTGGTCGAAGTGCGCCATCAGCTCCTCGCGCCCGGCCACCGCGGTCAGCGGGAACCCGCCGCCGACCGCCTTGCCGAGCGCGCAGAGGTCGGGCGTGATGCCGTAGAACTCCTGGGCCCCGCCGTAGGCGAACCGGAACGAGGTCACCACCTCGTCGAAGATGAGAGGGATGTTGTGCCGCGCGGTGAGCTCCCGGAGGCCGGCGAGGAACCCGGGCCGGGGGGCCAGCACCCGCTGGAAGGGCTCGACGATGACGCCGGCCAGCTCGTCGCGGTGCCGCTCCACGATGGCCGCGGTCGTCTCGAGGTCGTTGAACGGCGCCACGAGCATCGTGGACGCGACCGCCTCGGGGATGCCCGCCGAGTCCGCCACCGGAGCGGGAAACGCCCCTGGCGCCGGCGGGCTCATGCTCATGACGGCGTAGTCGTGCATGCCGTGGTAGCCGCCCTCGAACTTCAGGATCCGGTCGCGGCGGCGGAACGCTCGCGCGACCCGCATGGCGTAGAGCGTCGCTTCGGTGCCCGAGCTGCAGAAGCGCACCTTCTCCGCGCACGGCATCGCCTTCGAGATCTCCTCGGCGAGGAGGATGGCATGCTCGTTGTTCGCAAAGAACGTCGAGCCGAGTTCGAGCTGCTCGCGCACGGCCGCCACCACCTCCGGGTGCGCGTGCCCGACCAGCATCGGCCCCGAGCCCAGGAGGTAGTCGACGTACTCGTTCCCGCTCACGTCCCACACCCGGCTGCCGCGCCCGCGCGCGAGGACCACGTCCTCCATGAGGTTGCCGAGGGTCCCTCCCGCCAGGTACCGGCCCGCCTTCGCGACCAGCTCCGTCTCGTGGGCGCTCCGCGTCCGCGCGTCCATCCCGCCTCCTCCTGGTGGCCGCTCCGGCTGGGAGGGCCTGTTGCTCGCATCGTGGGTGATCCCCGCTCTCGCGTCAACCGGTGCTAGAATCCGGGGCATCACCTCACACCCGGGGAGACGATCGTGGTCAGGATCAACGAGCAGTACCTCACGCTGAAGCCGACTTACCTCTTCTCCGAGGTCGCGAAGCGCGTGAAGGCGTTCGCGGCCGCCCACCCGGACGCCCGGCTGATCCGGCTGGGCATCGGCGACGTCACGCTCCCGCTGGCGCCGACCGTCGTGCGCGCCATGCACGAGGCCGTCGACGAGATGGCGCGGGCGGACACCTTTCGCGGCTACGGGCCGGAGACCGGGTACGAGTTCCTGACCGAGCTGATCGCGGCGCACGACTACGGGACGCGCGGCGTCCGCGTCGCGACCGACGAGATCTTCGTGAGCGACGGGGCCAAGAGCGACACCGGCAACATCCAGGAGATCTTCGCCGCCGACGCCAAGGTGGCGCTCGTCGATCCCGTGTACCCGGCGTACGTGGATACGAACGCCATGGCCGGCCGGGCCGGCATCGCGGGCGCCGACGGCCGCTACTCCCGCCTCCTCTACCTGCCCGCCACCGCAGAGAACGGCTTCCGGCCGGCGCTCCCCGATCGCGCGGTGGACCTCCTCTACCTCTGCTACCCGAACAACCCGACCGGCGCGACGCTCCCGCGCGACGTGCTCCGCACCTGGGTGGACTACGCTCGCCGGCACGGGGCGGTCATCCTCTACGACGCCGCGTACGAGGCGTACATCCGCGACCCGGACGTGCCCCACTCGATCTTCGAGATCGAGGGCGCCCGGGAGTGCGCCATCGAGTTCCGGAGCTTCTCGAAGACCGCCGGATTCACGGGGACGCGCTGCGCGTTCACTGTCGTGCCCAAGGAGCTCCAGGGGCGCACCGCGAGCGGGGAGTCGTCGAGCCTCCACGCACTCTGGTTCCGGCGGCAATCCACCAAGTTCAACGGCGTCCCCTATGTCGTCCAGCGCGGCGCCGCCGCCAGCTACACGGACGAGGGCCGGAAGGAAGTGCGGGCGGCCGTCGACTTCTACATGGAGAACGCGCGGATCATCCGCGACGGGCTCCGGGCGGCGGGATTCCAGGTCTACGGCGGGGAGAACGCCCCCTACATCTGGGTCAAGACGCCGCCGGGCATGGACTCCTGGGGCCTCTTCGACCGGCTGCTCACGGAGGCCCACGTCGTCGGGACCCCCGGGGTCGGCTTCGGACCGAGCGGCGAGGGCTACTTCCGGTTCACCGCCTTCGGGCGCCGCGACCAGACGGAGGAAGCGGTCGAGCGGGTCCGCACGCGGCTCCGCTGCTAGTCAAAGGCGGGGTCAGGCCCCGAGTTTGACTTCCGCCCGCTTCGTAGTCGGGCCTGACCCCGAGTTTGGCTTCTGACCCCCCGCCGCGGGATGGCTGTCCAGGCCCTGACCTTCGACACCTACGGCACCGTCGTCGACTGGCGGGACAGCGTCCTCGCAGAGCTCGCCGAGTTCGGCGCCGCGCGCGGGCTCGACGTCGACTGGACGCGGCTCCTCACCGAGTGGAAGGCCGGCTACCGCCCGGGCATGGACCGGGTCAACTCGGGCGAGTGGCCGTGGACCACGGTGGAGACGATCTACCGCCGGCGGCTCGAGGAGCTCCTGCCGCGCCACGGCATCGAGGGCCTCGGCGAGCCCGAGCTCACCCGCCTCACGCAGGCCTGGTGGCGCCTCCATCCCTGGCCCGACGCCGTCCCCGGGCTCCGGCGCCTCCGGACGCGGTTCATCCTTTCCCCGCTCTCCAACGGGAGCTTCGCCGGCATGGTGCACCTGGCGCGGTTCGCCGGGCTCCCGTGGGACTGCATCATCACCGCCGAGAACGCCCGCTGCTACAAGCCCCGCCCCGAGGTCTACCGCACGGCGGTCGCGCTTCTCGGCCTCCGGCCGGACGAGGTCATGATGGTCGCCGCGCACAACTACGACCTCGCCGCCGCGCGGGCCTGCGGGCTCCGCACGGCGTTCGTCCCCCGCCCCACCGAGCACGGCCCGGGACAGACGTCGGATCTCGGGCCGGACGCCGACTGGGACGTCGTCGCCGAGGACTTCCTCGACCTCGCCCGCCGGCTCGAGGCCTGACCTCGGCTGGCGCCGGACCGGGCGCTCTGCTAGCGTGACGGTCATGCCCGACCTCACCGACGCGGCCGCCTACGGCGGAGAGCACTGGTCCCCGCGGACCGCGCCGCGGCGGGACGAGATCGGCCGACTCTGGGCGCGCTGCGGGATCCAGGACGAGTGGGGCCCCCTCCGCGCCGTGCTCCTCCACCGCCCGGGCCCGGAGCTGGCCGTCCCCGACCCCGACGCCGCGCAGCTCCTGGCCCCGGTCGATCCGGCGCGCGCCGCGGCGGAGCACGACGCGCTCGCCGGCGCCTTCCGCGAGGAGGGCGTTCTGGTCCGCGCCGTCGAGCCCGCGGGCGCACCGACGCCGAACCTCATGTTCTGCGCGGACCTCTTCCTCATGACGCCGGAGGGCGCGCTCCTCGGACGGCCCGCGTCTCAGCCTCAGGACCCACGAATCGGTGCTCCAGCAGGCGGACGAGGTCGTCGAGTGACGCCGCGCCGGCGCTGACGGAACGTCCCTGGTTCCCGACGTCGTCCTGCGGGCGCAGCTGTCCAGGACGCTCGACCGCATCGATCTCCCGGAGCTGGGCCAGCCCTACCACGGGAAGGTCCGGGAGAGCTTCCGCCGCGGCCGCGAGCGGATCCTCGTCGCGTCGGACCGGCTCAGCGCGTTCGACGTGATCCTGGGCACGATTCCGTTCAAGGGCCAGGTGCTGAACCAGCTCGCGGCCTACTGGTTCGAGGAGACCAGGCATCTCGCGCCCAACCACGTCATCGACGTGCCGGACCCGAACGTGACGCGCGCCATCGAGTGCCGGCCGCTGCCGGTCGAGATGGTCGTGCGCGCGTACCTCACGGGGGTCACTACCACCTCGATCTGGAAGCACTACGAGGCCGGCGCGCGGGTGTTCGCGGGACACGCGCTCCCGGACGGGATGCGGAAGAACCAGCCGCTGCCGCGCCCCCTGGTCACGCCGTCCACCAAGGCCGAGAAGGGAGCGCACGACGAGACCGTGTCGCGGCGGGATCTCGCGGACCGGGGCCTGGTCGACGCCAAGACGTTCGACGAGCTCGAGGCCCTGTGTCTCGACATGTTCGCGTTCGGGCAGGCGACGGCCCGCGCCCGGGGGCTGATCCTGGTCGACACGAAGTACGAGCTCGGGCGCGACCCCGACGGCCGGATCCTCTTCATCGACGAGATCCACACGCCCGACTCGTCGCGCTACTGGTACGCGGAGGACTACGCGCGGCGGACCGCACGCGGCGAGGAGCCGCGCTCGCTCGACAAGGAATACGTGCGCCGGCACTTCGCCGCGATAGGCTACACCGGGGAGGGACGGCCGCCCCCGATTCCCGACGACGTGCGCGTCGAGGCGGCGCGGCGCTACATCGAGGCCTACGAGACGGTGACCGGGCGCGCGTTCGTCGCCGACACCGCGGATCCGCTCCCGCGGATCCGGCGGAACCTCGGGCTGCCGTGACGATCGCGGGCCGGCCGCGGCCGGGCCGAGAGGAGAACCGGTGATGGCGCTCGACATCGTGCTCGCGGACGAGGGACAGGGCCGGCGGCGCGTGCGCCTCACCGGACGGCTCGACACGGTGACGGCGCCCGAGCTCGACACGCGGCTGGCACCCGTGCTGGGGGACCCCGCGGTCAACGCGGTCGTCCTCGACCTGGCGGCGCTCGACTACATCAGCAGCGCCGGCATCCGCTCGGTCGTCAAGGCCCGGAAAGCCCTGGAAGGCCGCGGCGGGAGCCTGGCGCTCGTGAACCTCCAAGCGCCCGTCCAGAAGGTGTTCGACATCGTGAAGGCCCTGCCGTCCAGCCAGATCTTCGGCAGCGCGACCGAGCTCGACGCCTACCTCGACATGATGCAGCGCCGCGCCCGCCGCGGCTGACGGTCCGACCGGCCAGGCCACGCCCGGCGACGGGGACCGACCCGGTCTGCCCCTCGCCCCGGGGGCCGCCCTCAACCACCCGTACGACCAAGGTCCAATGGACCGGAGTCCTCGGGGAGCCGAATATTGGAATTATTCCACGTGATCTGTGGACCCGAGGCCGACGGGATCGCGGAAGGTCGGCGCCCCAGGCCGCCAACACAACGCGCAAGGGAGCTACCCGCCATGGATGGGAGCGGCCTCGAAACGATCCGATGCCCCGGCATGGTCCGGATCGGGCTGCTGCTGGCTCTCGTCGCCAGCGTGACGATCGGGCTCGGGGGCTCGAGGGCGACGGCGGAGGAGGGTGGCGTGAGCCTCTGGCTGCCCGGGCAGTTCGGCAGCCTCGCCGCGGTGCCGCCGGATCCCGGATGGTCGCTGCCGGTCATCTACTATCACTCCTCCGTGGACGCCGGCGGCGGGAAGAACTTCGTGATCCGCGGCCAGATCCAGGAAGTGACCGCCGACTACCACGACGGTCTCGAGGACAGCACGCGGGAGGGTGGCCACCCTCAATCGCAGACCTTTGCGGGCTTCAGCATCCAGTTCCATCGGGTATTGCCCCATTGGCTGACATGAAGGGAACACGATCGTGAAGCATGCGGAGCCGGCCGCTCTCATCAGTCGGCGCACGGCACTGGGCGTTCTGGTGGCGCTCGGGTGGGAGGCGCGCGCGCTCGCCCAGACGCCGCCGTCCGGAGGCGCGAGCCCGACGATGTCCGCCGCCGACGCGCTGGCGGCCAAGGCCCCGCCGAGCGCGCCGGACTGGCCTCGCGTCGTGAAGACCGGCGAGACGACGATCAGCTTCTACCTCCCGCAGCTCGACAACTGGGACGGCCGCTCGCTCGAAGCGCACAGCGCCGTCAGCATCCAGGCGTCGGCGAAGGCTCCACCGGTCTTCGGCGTCGCGTCCCTCGCCGCGGACACGCAGGTGGACAAGGGCGCGCGCCAGGTGACGCTGGAGAACATCCGGATCGAGAAGGTCCACTTCCCTTCCGCGCCGGGCCAGGAGGCGGCCTACCAGAAGCTCCTGCAGCAGAGCATTCCCGCCAAGGTCCGGACGATCGAGCTGGATCGGCTGGAAACCGCGCTGTCGATGAGCGAGCAGAAATCGATGGGCGAGTCCAGGCCTCTCAAGAACGACCCGCCGAAGATCGTGTTCTCGACCACCCCCGCTATCCTGGTGCTCATCGACGGAGCTCCGATCTACCGGCCGGTCCCCGGCACGATGACGTACACCCGGATCGTGAACATGCATCCCCTCGTGCTGAAGGACGTGTCCGGCGCGCACTACCTCCGGCTCTTCGACGGCTGGATGACCGCGGCCGCCGTGACGGGCCCGTGGACGGTGGCCCCCACGCTGCCCGGCGGCGAGCGCGACAAGGTGATGCAGAGCCTGTCCAGGACGGGGACCGTCGACCTCCTCGACTTCGTGGATCCGAAGGACCCCAAGGCCCGGCCGTCGCTCGCCAAGGGTCCGGTCCCCGCGATCGTGGTCGCGACGCAGCCGACCGAGCTGATCGTCACGCAGGGGGAGCCGAGCTACGCCCCCATCGACGGGACCCAGCTTCTCTACGCGTCGAACACGACCGGCCACATCTTCAAGTACCTTCCCGACCAGCAGACGTACGTCCTCGTGACCGGCCGCTGGTTCCGGGCCTCTTCCACGGACGGCCCCTGGACGTTCGTGCCCGGCAAGGACCTGCCGGCGGACTTCACGTTGATCCCGGACGAGAGCCCCAAGGAGAACGTGAAGGCCTCGGTGCCCGGCACCCCGCAGGCGGGGGAGGCCGTCATCTCCAACAGCCTGCCCGAGACCGCGGCGATCAAGATCAGCGACGCGAAGCTCCCGACGCCGAAGTACGACGGGCCGCCGCAGCTCAAGCCGATCGAGGGCACGCCGCTGTCGTACGTGGTGAACAGCCCGCTGCCGGTGATCCAGGTCAGCCCGACCAGCTACTACGCGCTTCAGAACGGAGTCTGGTTCGTCGCGGCGTCGCCGCAGGGCCCCTGGGCGGTGGCGACGACCGTGCCGCCGGTCATCTACTCGATCCCGCCGAGCTCGCCGCTCCACTACGTCACCTACGTCTATGTCTACCGGTCCACGCCCCAGGTGGTGCACGTGGGCTACACGCCCGGCTACTACAGCGTCTACGTCTCCAACGGCGTCGTCGTCTACGGCACCGGGTACTCGTACACGTCGTGGGACGGCGCGGTGTGGTACGGCACGCCGGTCACCTACGGCTTCGCGACCGCGCCGACCTACACGCCGTGGACCGGCTGGGTCATGGGCTTCGGCTTCGGCCTCGCGTTCGGGGCGGCGACGGCCGGCTGGGGCTGGTGCTCCTACCCCTGGTGGGGGCCGTACCGCTACGGCTACGGCGCCGCCGTTGGGCCGTACGGGGGCGCGGCATGGGGCCCGGGGGGGTGGGCGGCCACCACCGGCAACGTCTATCACCGGTGGGGCGACACCGCCGCCGTCACGCGCCACTCGGCCGGCTACAACGCGTGGACGGGGAACGCCTGGTCGGGCGGGGCGGGGATGTCCTACAACTCGCGGACCGGCACGGTGGCCGCAGGGCAGCGCGGGGTCGTCAGCAACGCCTACACCGGGAACTACGCGTACGGGGCGCGCGGCGCCGCGGTGAACCCGCGGACGGGACAGGCCGTGTCCGCCGGGCGGGTCACAGGGGGGAATGTCTACTCGGGTCAGGCTGGATCGGCGGGCTACGTCCGCGGTCAGTCGGGCGGCGTCGCGCGGGTCGGCAACGACCTCTATGCCACCCACGACGGCACCGTCTACCGCAACACCGGCGGCGGCTGGCAGCAGAACCGCGGCGGCGGCTGGAACAACGTCAGCGAGCCGGCGCGGGCGCAGTCGCTCAGCAACGAGGCGCAGGTCCGTTCCACCGCCCAGACGCGCGTGAACAACTACCAGTCGGCCGGCGGCTACCGGGGCGGCGGGGGCGGCTTCCGGGGCGGCGGCGGCCGGCGACGGTGACCGGCTCGCTCGACGCCTGACAGGCGGCAACGGAAGACACGCAGAGGCCGGGGAGAGAAACACGATGAGGCGCATCGTCAGGATCCTGGTGTTACTCGGCGCGATGGCGGCAGGATGCGCGACGTCCGGCGGCATCCCGATGCCGCAGGCGGACGTGGACGCCGCCAACCAGGCGGTCGAGGCGCAGCGGGCGGCGTTCAACGCGCGCAACCTCGACGCGCTCATGCTGGGAATCGCGGAGGACGCCCGGGTCGTGTCTCTGCCGGCCTTCGGCACCGGGCGCGGCGCCGGCGACGGCCAGGTGTCCAAGGTGCAGTACCGGGAGGACATGAGGGCGCTGATGGCCCGCGGCGACCGGACGCTCCTCGAGCACGCCAGCTGGACGGTGGAGTTCGCGGACCCGACCCGCGCGACCGCGAGAGGCCAGGGCCAGCTCGGCGAGAGCCGCGGCGACTTCCAGTACAAGCTCGAGAAGCGGGAAGGCCGGTGGCTGATCGTCGAGTCCACGGTGAAGCGGAAGTAGCGAGAACCCAAACGGCTCGATCGCCGTTCGGTCGGCCCCGGCGGACGCGGGCGACGACGGGGTGGCGGCGAGAAGGAGGCACGATGCATTCACAAGGAATCGGAACCTGCTTGCGGGCAGGCGCGACGTGGGCGCTGGCCTCGATGCTGGCGATGGGGCTGTCGCTGTCCGGCGCGGCGCGCGTCTGGGCGGCGGACGACGCCCAGGAGGCGAGCCAGCTGGTGGAGAAGGCCAAGCTGACCGTGGACGAGTTCCAGAAGGAGCCGAACATGGACGGCTTCCGGGCGCTGGCGAAGAAGGCGCACGGGATGCTCATCCTGCCCCAGATGCTCCGCGGCGCGTTCATCATCGGGGCATCGGGCGGCAGCGGCGTGCTCGTCGCGCGGGATGCGCCCGGCGGGCAATGGAAGGGCCCGGCGTTCTACACGCTCGGCGGCGCGAGCTTCGGCTTCCAAGCGGGGGCGGACGCGGCGGAGGTGATCATCCTGGCAATGACCGAGCGCGGGGTGACGAAGCTTCTCAGCCCCCAGGTGAAGCTCGGCGCCGACATCAGCGTCACGGCCGGGCCGGTCGGGGCCGGCGCCGCCGCCGCCACCGCCGGATTGAGCGCGGATCTCGTCAGCTACTCGATGGCGAAGGGGCTCTACGGCGGCTTCTCGGTGGACGGGTCGGTCGCCGGGGTGCGCGCCGCGCTCAACAAGGCCTACTACGGCAAGGAAACCACGCCGACGGACATCCTGATCAAGGGCGATCCGAAGAACCCGCACGCCGCCCCGCTGCTCGAGGCGGTGACGGCGGTCGGCAAGTAGCGGGGATCGCTTTCCGGTTGGCCGGGGTGCGGGAGATGTCGTCCCGCATCCCGGCACCTTCAGTGCCCTTCCGCCGTACCGGCCGGGCCGTCGAAGAGGAGGGCCTCATGAGGCGTAGCTTCGAACGTGCGGGGTCGGACTGGTGGCGATGGCGGCGGTCCCGCTTGCACTCGTGCCGACCGCCCAGGCTCAGGCGCCGGCCAAGAAGCCCAACATCGTCGTGATCTTCGGGGACGATATCGGCCAGTCGAACATCAGCGCCTACTTCATGGGCGTGATGGGCTACAAGACGCCCAACATCGATCGCCTGGCCAAGGACGGCGTGATGTTCACCGACTACTACGCCGAGCAGAGCTGGACGGCGGGGGCGGTCGACGTTCATCACGGGCCAGGCGACTCGGCACACCGGGCTGTCCAAAGTGGGCATTCCGGGCGCTACGGTGGGCTTGCAGAAGGGTGATATCACGATCGCCCAAGCGCTGAAGCAGCTCGGCTATGCGACCGCGCAGCTCGGCAAGAACCGCCTCGGCGATCGGGACGAGTTCCTGCCTACCAACCACGGATTCGACGAGTTCTACGGCAATCTGTACCACCTGAACGCCGAGGAGGAGCCGGAGAACGCGGATTATCCGAAGGATCCCGAGTTCCGCAAGAAGTTCGGACCGCGAGGAGTCCTCCACGCGTTCTCCGACGGCAAGATCGACGACACGGGGCCGCTCAACATCAAGCGGATGGAGACGATCGACGACGATATCGCCCAGCGCTCGGTCGACCTACATCCGGAAGCAGGCCAAGACGGGCGACCCCTTCTTCGTCTGGGTGAACTTCACCCACATGCACCTCTACACGCACGTGCGGCCCGATGCGCGGGGCAAGAGCGGGATCAGTGAGTACGCCGATGCCATGATCACCCACGACGAGAACGTCGGCCAGGTGCTGAAGGCAATCGATGACGCCGGCATCGCCAACGACACGATCGTCATCTACACCACCGACAACGGGCCCCACATGAACTCGTGGCCGGACGCCGCCATGACCCCGTTCCGCAGCGAGAAGAACACGAACTGGGAAGGGGCGTTCCGCGTGCCGGCGATGGTCCGCTGGCCGGGCCGCATCAAGCCGGGCCAGGTCTCCAACGAGATGGTGTCGGGACTGGACTGGTTCCCGACGCTGCTGGCCGCCGCTGGCGACGCCGACGTGAAGGACAAGCTCTTGAAGGGGTGGGCACCGGTGGCGGGCGGACAGACATTCAAGAATCACCTCGACGGATACAACGTCTTGCCGTACCTGGAGGGCAAGGAGCCGAAGTCGCCCCGTCGGGATTTCATCTACTTCAACGACGACGGCGAGCTGGTCGGCGTCCGCTTCGAGAACTGGAAGTTTGTCTTCTGCGAGCAGCGCATGCCCGGGACTCTCCCGATCTGGGGGGAGCCCTTCACGTGCCTGCAGGTCTTCAAGCTCTTCAACCGCCGCATGGATCCCTCCGAGCGCGCCGATATCACGTCGAACACGTACTGGGACTGGGTGATCCGGCACGCGTACTTCGCCACACCGGTCCAGCAGCACGTGGCAGCCTTCCTCGCCACCTTCAAGGAATACCCGCCGTCCCAGCGCGCGGCGAGCTTCAACCTCGACCAGCTCACGGAGAAGCTGCAGAAGAGCCTCGAGCAAGGAAGGTAGCGATCGACGCGGCGGAGCGCGGCTGACGGCCGGCGCCGAGATCAGCGCGGGGGCGGGCGGACAGGTCTCCGGGGCGACCCGGAAGCGGGGTGGCACAGTCGAGCGGCTACACGCCGGGGCGCGGACCCAGGCTGGACAGCTCGCCGACGGCATCGCGCGTCGCCTGGATGCCCCAGTCGAGCGTCGACACGGTGATGAGCTGGCAGCCGCGCTCGATCTGGCGGGCGAGGTCGGCGCGGTCTCGCGGCACCGTCCCGAAGGGCATGCGATGCCGGCGACAGGCCTGGAGCATTCGCTCGACGACCGCCTGAACGTCCTCGCGCCACGGCTCGCCCGGGTGGCCCATCGAGGCCGCGAGGTCGTAGGCGCCGACGGCGACCCCGTCGATCCCGGCCACGCCGCAGATCGCGTCGATCTGATCGACACCCGCGACGTCTTCGAAGAGCGCGTAGACGAGCGTCTCCTCGTTGGCACGCCGGACGTACTCGGCGGGCGTGAGCCCGAGGAGCTCGCCGCCACGGCCAGGGGCAAAGCTCCGGGTTCCCTCCGGCGGGTACTTCACCGCCTTTACGCCGCGCTCCGCGTCGGCCCGCGCCGTGACGTGTGGGACCATGATCGCGGACGTGCCGATGTCGAGGTAGCGCAGGATCACGTGGGGCTCGTTCGCGGGGACCCGGATCGCGACCGGCACGTCGTAGAGGTCGGCCGCCCGCACCATCTCCTCGCACTCCGCTTCCGTGATCGGCCCGTGCTCGGCGTCGAGGAAGATCTGGTCCGCTCCGCTCCGGGCGAGCATCTCGACGAGGCGGGGCGCGTGGAACCGGAGGCCCGTCGTGAACACAGGCCGTCCGGCCCGGAGCTTGTCCTTGATCCGCTTGCCACGCATGAGGGTCTCCTTGCTCGCGCGGGATGAGGGTGAGGTCTCCGCGTCCGAGTCTAGCGCGTGAGGCGCCGACGCTCCGACCGGGCGGTCACCCCCGTGCTCTCGTTCGATGCCAGAGGACGTCGCGCCATCGAAGCCCGATCCAGGCGGTCACCGCCAGCCCCACCAGCGCGAACAGGGTGTTGGTCACCGGGAAGCCCAGACGATCGATCAGCAGGCCGGCGAGAAGCAGACCGACGGGCAGCCCGTAGATCGCCAGGGTGCGCACGCCCATGACACGGCCGCGAAAGCCCGGCCCGGCGCCCGAGAGGAGGGTGGCCGCCACGCCGATCATCGAGACGTTCTGCGCGAAGCCGGCGAGGAAGAGCGTGACGAGGCCCGCCCCCATGGTCTCCAGGTGGCCGAAGACCAGGATCGCCGCGTGCCAGGCGGCGGTCGCCACGACGGTCGCGCGCTCCGGATGCCGAGCCCCGGTCGTGAGCACGGTCACGACCGAGGCCAGGAGACCGCCCCCCGCGAAGCTCGCCACCAGCCAGCCGAGCCCGGTGGCGTCGACGTGGTAGATGCTCCGGGCGACGTACGGCAGGAGGCCGTTCGTGGTCGGATAGACGGTGAGGTTGACGAGGAAGGCCACCAGGATCATGACGAGCAGGATCGGCGTCCGCGCGACGTGGACGAGGCCGTCACGGAGGTCCCGGCCCGTGCCCGCCAGCGCGGAATCCGGCCGCGAGGCGCCCATCGGCCCGGTCGGGGACGGGCTCCGTGACACGCCGAGCGTCAGCGCCAGGCTCGCGAGATAGAAGGGCGTGACGAAGAGGTAGGTGCGCCCCAGGCCCAGGGCCGTCGACAGCGTCGCCCCTGCCAGCGCGCCGAACACGCGCGCGGAATCGCCCGTCGCGCGGGAGAGCCCGAGCGCGCCCATCAGGTGGCCCGCCGGAATCGTGGCGCCGATGAGGGTGTTGCGCATGGCGAGGTCGTTCGGCCGCACGATGCCGGCGAGCGCGGCGACGGCGAGCACCCACCCCGGCGTCAGCGCCTCGGCGAGTGCCAGGGCCGTCAGCACGGCGGCCAGCGTTGCGTAGATCGCGCGCATCGCGCAGAGCATCGTCCGGCCCCCGAGGCGGTCTCCCAGCACGCCGAACATCGGGGCGGCCAGCGTCCCCACGTACAGGAGCGAGCCGAAGACCGTCAGGAAGACCACCGATCCGGTGTGGGTGACGATGTACCAGCCGAGGACGACGGTCTCCATCTCGAACGCCCAGGACGTCAGGAGATCGGCGGCCCACTGGAAGCGGAAGCTCCGGACGCGGAAAGCGGCGGGAATCAACGGCCAGGGAGCCGAGCGTGCGGGAGGGCGGTGGGGCTCGATGCAGACAGCGGCCCCACGGGTCGCGGCATCATCGCCCAAGTCTAGCGCGACGGGCGGCGGGCGAGTGACCTTCACTCGGGTCGATCGGGCTCGAGTCCCCCGCCTCTCACCGGATATTGGGGGCCGCGGGTCGCGTGGTCACGATCGCTGTGGCGTGGCCGGCCGACTTCCTGCTAGCGTCGGTGTCTCTCACCAGACTCGGAAGGGACGGCGAGCGGAATGGAACGCGGAGTCAGTCGCACCGCCACGGTCGTGACCCTGTGGCGCGCAATCGAGTCCGCTCGCTCCCCCCGGACGCGGCTCTTCGAGGATCCGCTGGCGCGCGCGTTCCTCGGGCGGCGCTTCCGGTGGGCGCTTCGCCTGTCGCGTCTGCCCGTGGTCGGTGCCGCCATGCCGTGGTCCCTCGTCGACGGCCACTGGGCCGGGCCCCGCGGCACGGTCGTGGTCCGAACCCGGTACATCGACGATCGCCTCTGTGACGCGCTCCGCCACGGCGTCGAGCAGGTCGTGATCCTGGGCGCCGGCTTCGACAGCCGCGCCTATCGCATCCCGGAGATCGCACGGGCGCGGGTCTTCGAAGTGGACCATCCGGCGACCCAGGCCGAGAAGCGGCGCCGCCTCACCCGGCGGCTCGGGACGCTGCCCTCGCACGCGACGTTCGTCCCGATCGACTTCACGACCGACACGCTCGATGCGGCATTGCCCGCGTCCGGCTATCGCGCGGGCGCCACGACCTTCTTCATCCTGGAGGGCGTCACGCACTACCTGCCGGCCGGGGCCGTCGACGTCCTGTTCCGCTATGTCGCGCGGAGCGCCGCCGCCGGGAGCCAGATGGTTTTCACGTACATCCACCGCGGCGCGCTGGACGGATCAGCCACGTTTCCGCGTGCCGACCAGACGCTGGCCACCGTGCGCGGCCTCGGCGAGCCCTACACGTTCGGCTTCGACCCGGCCGAGCTCCCGGCGTACGTGGCGGTGCGCGGCCTCCGCCTCGTCGAGGATGTGGGTGCGCGCGAGTACCGCGAGCGCTATCTCGTGCCGCTCGGGCGGGGAGAGCAGCCGCTCACCGAGTTCCAGCGCGCCGCGCTGGTGGAGATCGTCGGTCGGGGCTGAGCTGCCGCACACCCCGGAGGGCGGCGCGTGGCCGTCCCCCCGGCAGTGCGGGTCAGGAATGGCGGGGTCGACGGGACTTGAACCCGCGGCCTCTGGCTTGACAGGCCAGTGTGCTAACCAGGCTGCACCACGACCCCGGCGCTTTGACGATAGCTACTTAGCGCATGTAGGTCAAGCGCAGTATGCGCGCCGGCCCTTTCGGCCAGTAGTCTCCGCGCAGTGATCATTCGACGTTGCCGTCAACTGAGAGAAGCGGGGGAAAATCAGACCGAGCCCGACGGCCATGCGAGGAACGAGAGGGTAGGTGGCCGCGGCTGCTCCCGGGCTGGTTTCAGCTCCTCCTAGAGGAACGCGCCCCGTGTGGGCTGAGGCCTTCCCCACCCGAACCGACGGCAGGCAGCACGACTAGGAAATCGAGGAGCCGCCAGCCCAGGTGACGTGACGTGCCGCGCGGGCTTGGTCACGGTACGGCCGGCGCGGCGGCCGGGTGATCGACGAATGCCGTCAGATCGAGCACCCAATCGTGGAAGGCGCGTAGCGTGCGGCGGTGCCCGACGCTGATGATCGCGGGACACCACGGCGCCTCACCGTGGGCGGCTCCGCGATGCTGCGCGGGCGACCCGGACAAACGCCTCGCGCTCAGCGAATCGCCATGAGGATCCGATCTTCGACGCGCTGCCAGATGAGGCCCACCTCGCGAAACCCCGCGTTGCGCAGCGCCCCCTCGTGCAGGTCGATGACCGGGCTCGTCGTCCCCTGGATCGGCCGCGCG
>DATBGA010000143.1:0-38635 GCA_036558225.1 Candidatus Methylomirabilota bacterium
CCGGCGCTCTTCAACGAGTTCCACGCGCTCCTGGTCCGCGTCGGCAAGGAGCATTGCCGGACGCGCCCCCGCTGTGAGGGCTGCCCCCTCCGGTTCGACCTCCGGGGCCGCCGACCCCGGTAGGAGGGCGCCACGCCAGCCCGACGCTCACTCCGCGAGGGTGAGGTTCGGCGTCCTCGGGGTCGTGGCGGTCGCCCTCGCGGCCTCGCTTGGCCGGGCTCCGGAACGGGTTCGTGCAGGACGACGTTTTCCTCATCGTCGAGAACACGCGCTGGCCGTCGCATCTCCGCGCCGACTACTCGCCCCAGGAGCCCGTCCGTCACGGATCGCTGACCGGGCTGGGCCGCCGCGCGGATCGGCGGTCGGCCGAGCGCGGCGGCGCTCAGTCCCCCGGCCGGATGAGCGACGGGCCCTGCGCGACGGCGGCCGGCTGACGGTTGACCAGGTAGATCCCCAGCGCGACGCCGGCCATGGCGAGAACGAGGGCAGGGGTGACCGGCTCGCCCAGGAGGAGCCAGCCGGCGAGGAGCCCGAACAGCGGCGTCCAGAACGTGTACGCGTGGAGCTGCGAGGCCGGGTACCGCGCGAGGAGCCAGAACCAGGCCAGGTAGCTCACGAAGGCGTACACGACGATCTGGTACACGACCGCGACCATGATCCGAGCCCCGAATGTGGTGATGCCCGGCTCCCCGCTGACGGCCGCCAGCAGGCCGAGCACGATGGCCGAGCCCGCCAGCTGGTAGAACAGCGTCCGGTGCGGGCCGACGCTCTGGCCGTGCGCCTTGATGATGAGCGTCGTCACCGCCCAGAGGATGGCGCTGATGAGTTCGAGGAGATCCCCGAACAGCTCGCGGCGCGTCGGCAGCCTGAGCCCGTCGGCGAACGCGAGCGCCAGGCCGGCGAATGCCGCCATCAACCCTCCGACCTTGGCCCGGTGCAGGCGCTCCGCGGGGAAGAGCCAGTGCGCGCCGAGCGCGACGAAGAACGGTGCGGAGTAGATGAAGAGCACGCCCCGCGACGCGGTCGTGTAGAGGAAGCCCCAATAGACGCACGCGAACTCGAGCGCGAAGAGGACGGCGATCGTGGCGCCGTAGGCTTCGGTCCCGTCCCGGCGCGCCACCGAGATCCCGCGGAAGGCCGACCAGCCCCAGAGCAGGAGCGCGGCCCCGGCCGAGCGAATCGCGGCGTGATAGAGAGGCGAGATACCCTGGTTCCCCACCTTGATCGCCACCTGGCCGGCGCCCCACACCGCACACAGGACGACCAGGAGCGCGCCGGCCGCGGGGTCGATCGCGGAACGCTGACGCACGCGCGATCAGGTCTCGGTGGCGTCGAGCCAGATGGGCGGGGCGACCGGTGGCCGCCACTCCGCGAGCCGGTCGAGGAGCGCCGCGGGCACGCGCTCGACCAGGAGAAGCCCCGCGTACTCGGGCCGCACGAAGCCCTCGGCGACCGCGTGCCGGAGGAGCGCGAGGAGCCCGCTCCAGTAGCCGTCGACGTCGAGCAGGCCCACGGGCTTCCGGTGGATGCCGAGCTGGGCCCACGTGAGGATCTCGAGGATCTCCTCGAGCGTGCCGAGACCTCCCGGCAGGGCCACGAAGCCGCCCGCCAGCGAGGCCATCAGCGCCTTCCGCTCGTGCATCGACCCGACGAGATGGAGCTCGGAGAGCCCGTCGTGGGCGTACTCCTTCCGCGCGAGGCCCCGGGGTAGCACGCCGATCACCTCGCCGCCGCCGGCGAGCACCGCGTCCGCGATGGTCCCCATCAGCCCCACCGACCCGCCGCCGTAGACGAGGCCCAGCCCCCGGTCGAGGAGAGCTGTGGCGAGAGCACGCGCCGCGTCCGCGTACACCGGCTGCCGGCCGACCGACGATCCGCAGAAGACGCAGACGCGCTTCACGCTCGCCGGTCCTCCGTCTCGAGCGCGAAGAGGTGCCACTCGCCCGGCACGCCCCTGAGAGCGTGCGAGCCGCGGTCCTGGAAGCGGAGGCCCGAGCCCGCGACCAGGTCCTTGACGGTGCTGGAGACCAGGACCTCGCCTGGCCCGGCGGCGGCCGCGACCCGCGCCCCGATGTGGACGGCGAGGCCGGAGACCTTCTCCCCCTGGAGCTCGACCTCGCCGGTGTGGAGGCCAGCGCGCACCTCGAGCCCGAGCGCGCGGACGCTGTCGCTCACCGCGCGGGCGCAGCGGACAGCGCGAGCGGGTCCGTCGAAGGTCGCGAGCACCCCGTCGCCCGCAGTGTCGACCTCGCGGCCCCGGAAGCGGCCGAGCTCGCGGCGGACGAGACCATGATGGCCCTCGAGAAGGTCCCGCCAGCGACGATCCCCCAGGGCGGCCGCCTTCTCGGTGGAGCCGACGATGTCGGTGAAGAGAACGGTGGCCAGGACCCGATCGGGCTCGGGGCCGTGCCGGACGCCCGTCAGGAACTCCTCGACCTCGTCGAGGATCGCATCCGCGTCTTCCCCCCACGGGACATGATCGTCGCCGCGAAGCTCCACGTAACGCGCCCCCGGGATCTGGGCGGCCATGAAGCGGCTGCCGCCGGCGCTGAGCGCCCGATCCCCCACGCTGTGGACGACGAGGGTGGGGACGCGGATGGCCGGGAGCACGTGCCGGACGTCCATCTCGTCGTTCATCTGGAGGAGCGCGGCATTGGCGCCGGGGCTCGCGCCCATCCGGAGGAGCCGCGCCCACCACTTGCGCACGCGCTCGTCGGCGGCCGCGCTGGGCCAGCGCTCGTCGAGCCCCACGGGCCCGCCCCACTCCCGCTGGCACCGCTCGATGAACTGCCGGCGCTGCTCCGGCAACGGACCCCAGGGGTAGTCGGGGGCCCACGTGCGGCGCGCATAGCTCCCGACGGCGATGACCGCGCTCGTGCGCGCCGGATACGTGGCCGCGAACAGCGCGCACATCGGACCGCCCTCGGAGTAGCCGAGCAGGGCGGCCCGCTCGGAGCCGACCGTGTCCATGACCGCCCGGACGTCGTCCATCCGGGTCTCGAGGTTCGGCAGGTCGGTCACGCGGTCGGAGAGGCCCGTGCCCCGCTTGTCGAACAGGATCAGCCGCGTGAAGGCGGCGAGCCGCTCGAGGAACCTGGCGCAGGCCGGCTCCTCCCAGAAGACCTCGATGTTCGATACCCAGCCGGGCACGAGGACGAGGTCGCGCGGGGCATCGCCCACGACCTGGTAGGCGATGTTGACGTCGCCGCTCCGCGCATAGTGCGTCTCGAGTGTCATGTGAATGCCTCTAGTCTCGCCGGATCGATCCGGGGCCGCAACTCGCCCCGGCTGCCGGGACCTCGCGTCAGGTGGGCGCGGCAAGGGCGAGGACCAGATCGACCAGCCGCTCGGCCGCATCCGGCGTGGCGAGCGCGCGTGCGTGCGTCGCCATCATCCGGCGTCGCTCCGGATCGCCGAGCAGGACTCCGACCTCGCGGACCAGCCGGTCGGGGGTGAGCTCCGACTCCGGCAGGAGGACCGCGGCGCCCGCATCGGCGAGGACGCGCGCGTTCGCCGTCTGCTCGTCGCCCCGCGCCCCCGGCAAGGGGACGAGGATCGCGGGCAGCCCCAGGGCGGCCAGCTCGGTCACCGTGCCGGCGCCGGCGCGGCCCATCACGAGACTCGCGGCGGCGTAGAGGTCTCCGAGCTCCTCGCCGACGAGGGCGCTGACCCGGTACCGCGCCGAGAGCGGGGGCGCCAGTCGCGCGGCCTCGCCCCGGAGCCAGGCGAGGTCGCCGTACGTGTTGTCGCCCGACTGGTGGACGAGCTGCGTCAGCTCGAGCAGCGGCCCGAGCGCCGCCCCGACCACACGGTTCACGCGGTGGGCGCCCAGCGCGCCGCCCGTGACGTACGTAACGGGAACCGTCGGGTCGAGGCCGAAGCGCTCGAACGCCCGCTCCCGCCGGCCCGCGTGAAGCTCGGGACGGATGGGGTTGCCGGTGACCACGACCTTCCCCGCCGGGAACGCGGCCGCGGACGCGGCGAACGTCACCGCGACGCGAGTCGCCAGCCGCCCGATCAGGCGGTTGGCGAGGCCGGGCACCACGACCTGCTCGTGGACGAGGAGCGGCAGGCGCCGCGCGGCGGCCGCGACGGCGGTGGGGACCGCGACGAACCCGCCCGTCGCGACGACCACGTCCGGCCGGAGCCGGCCGAGCAGCGAGAGCGCGCGGCCGAACCCCGCCGGCACTCGGAGCGTCAGGTCCGTCACGTTGCGCCAGGCGAGCTGACGGCGGAGCTTGCCCGTCGGGATGGCGTGATACGGGATGCCGGCCGCCGGCACCCAACTGGCCTCGATGCCGGTCTGGCTGCCGATCCAGGCGAGGCGGACACCGTCGCCCAGCCGCGCGCGGAGGGCCTTGCCGAGGGCGAGGCCCGCCGCGGTGTGCCCCCCGGTGCCGCCTCCGGCGAGGACGACCGTCAAGGAGCGGGGCGCGGCGCGCGGTCCGGCGCTTCCCCCGGGCGCCCTAGACTCCGGCACGCGGCTCGGACCCGCCGGGCACCGGGGGTTCGAGCCGCCGCTTGCCCGCGTGGCGCTCGAGGGCCAGCTCGATCAGGCGGTCGACCAGCTTCGGGTACGGCAGGCCCGACGCCTCCCAGAGGCGGGGGTAGGCCGAGAAGCGGGTGAACCCGGGGATCGTGTTGATCTCGTTCACCCAGATGCGCGACTCGCCCTCGAGGAAGAAGTCGACGCGGGCGAGCCCGGCGGCGTCGATCGCGCGGAACGCCGCCACCGCGAGTCGCTGGAACTCGCGCACGAGCGCGTCGCTCAGCGGGGCCGGGATGACGACCTCCGCGATCCCGTCGGTGTACTTCGCCTCGTAGTCGTACCATTCCTTCCCGGGACGGATCTCGCCGGGCACGGACGCCTCCGGGTGATCGTTCCCGAGGACGCTCACCTCGATCTCGCGCGCGACGACCGCGCGCTCCACCAGGACCTTGCGGTCGTGGCCGAGGGCGACCGTGACGGCGGCGGCCAGCTCCGACGCCTGCCGGACCTTGCTGATCCCGACGCTCGACCCGAGGTTCGAGGGCTTCACGAAGCACGGATAGCCGAGCTCCCGGTCCACGCGGCGGCTGACCGCGTCCCGCTCCTCGGCCCACTCGTGCTCCCGGACCACCACGTGCGGGACCACCGGCAGCCCATGGGCGCGGAAGACGGCCTTCATTGTGTCCTTGTCCATGCCGACGGCGGAGGCCAGGACGTTCGCCCCGACGTACGCCACGTCCGCCAACTCGAGCAGCCCCTGGAGCGTGCCGTCCTCGCCGTAGGGCCCGTGGATCACCGGGAAGACGACATCCAGCCGCGCGGCCACGCCGGCCGGCAGGCCCCCGGCCGTCGGGACCCGGGCGAGCGCGCGACCGGCGGAGGCGTCGGACGGCGCCGGAGCCGGCGGCAGCGCGAGCCGGACGCCCGCGGCCTCCGCGAGGGCCCGGAGCGGATCGCCGCCCACCAGCCACTGGCCGTCCTTGGCGATGCCCATCGGGACGACCTCGTACCGCTCGGGGTCGATCGCCGACAAAACCGAGGCGGCGGAGGCCAGGGAGACCTCGTGCTCTCCCGAGCGGCCGCCGAAGATCACACCGACGCGGAGCTTGCGGCGCGGGGGGTCGCGGGGCGGGACATCGCGTGGGGTCACGGGGCCTCCTCGCCTTTCCGGCGGCGCAGCTCGGTCCGCCAGCCCTCGAGCCGCCCGCGGATCTCCTGCTCGAACCCGCGCGGCACGGGGTGGTAGTAGGTGCGCCCGCGGAGCGCCGCCGGGAGATGCTCCTGACGGACGACCGCGTCCGGGTCGTCGTGGGCGTACTGGTAGCCCGCGCCGTACCCGAGCTGGCCCATGAGCCGGGTGGGCGCGTTCCGCAGATGGAGCGGAACCGGCTCGGCGGGCCGGGCGTGCACGTCCGCGCGCGCCTGGTCGAAGGCCGTGTAGACGGCGTTCGACTTCGGCGCGCACGCGAGATAGACGGCGGCCTCCGCGAGGGCCAGCTCGCCCTCCGGCGTCCCGAGGAAGTCGTACGCGTCCTTGGCCGCGAGCGCGATCTGCAGCGCCTGGGGATCGGCTAGGCCGACGTCCTCGGACGCCATCCGCACGAGCCGCCGCGCGAGGAAGAGCCGGTCCTCGCCCGCCTCGAGCATCCGGGCCAGCCAGTAGAGTGTCGCGTCGGGGTCCGAATCGCGGACCGACTTGTGGAGCGCGCTGATGAGGTTGTAGTGCTCCTCGCCGGCCTTGTCGTAGAGGAGCGCCTTGCGCTGGGCGGCCTCCCGGATCGTCTCGGCCGTCAGGCGCCGCGGTCCGCGATTGCGCGGGCCCGCGGCCAGGAGCCGCGCCGCGATCTCGAGGATGTTCAGCGCGGTGCGGGCGTCGCCCTCCGACAGGCCCACGATCGCCGCCACGGCGTCCGGGTCGACCTCGAGCCCGAGGCGGCCAAGCCCGCGCTCGGGGTCCGCCACCGCCCGGCGCACGATCGTCTCCAGCTCCGCCTCGGTCAGGCGCTCGAGCACGTAGACGCGGCAGCGCGACAGGAGCGCCGCGATCACCTCGAACGACGGGTTCTCGGTCGTCGCGCCGATGAGGGTCACGGTGCCGCGCTCGACGTGCGGGAGGAAGGCGTCCTGCTGCGCCTTGTTGAAGCGGTGGATCTCGTCGACGAACAGGATGGTCCGCTGGCCGCGGAGCGCGAGGCGCTCCTCGGCCTCGGCGACCAGGCTCCGGACCTCCTTGACCCCGGTGAGCACGGCGGAGAACGGGGTGAAGTGGGCCTTGGCGTGCGCGGCGAGGAGGGAAGCGAGGGTCGTCTTCCCGGTGCCGGGCGGCCCCCACAGGATCATGGAGTGGAGGTCCCCCGACTCGATGGCGGCGCGGAGGAGCCGCCCGGGCCCGAGCAGGTGCGTCTGGCCGACGAACTCGTCGAGGTTGCGCGGCCGCATCCGCTCGGCGAGCGGTGCCGCCTCGCGCCGGCTCTCGCGCGCCGCCTGCTCGAACAGCTCCACGCCGCCCGCCCCCTGGCCCTCCGGCTCGTCGTCCGCCGACGCGGGCTCGGCTTCGCCCGGCCGCCCGTCGAGCGGAGCACGTGCCGCGCGCTCGTGTCACTCAGGATGCCACAGACCCCGAGGGCGACAAAGCGATCGGCCGCGCCGCGGGCCGGCGTGCCGATCGCTACCAGGCGGCCGCGCGGAGCCACTCCGGGAGCTGGCGCAGGTCGCGCAGGACGGTGCGGGGCGCCACGCCCCGGCGGGCGAGCTCGGCGGGATCGGCGCCGTAGGCGATGAAGGCGGCCCCGCCGGCCTGCGCGGCCGCGCCGTCCACCCAGGAGTCCCCGACCACCCAGATGCGCCGCTCGGGGAAGGCCGCCTCCAGGAGGCGGAGCCCCGAAGGATCGGGCTTGAGCGCCGCCTCGTCCCGCGTGACCAGGACCGGGAAGAACAGGTCGAGGCCACAGCTCGCGAGGGCCCGCCGCGTCACCGTCCCGGTGTTGTTGGTCCACACCGCGAGGGGATAGCCGGCCGCCCGGAGCTCGATGAGGGTCTCGAGGGCACCCGGCTCCGGCCGGGCGTCCAGCACCGCTTCCTCCTCGTGCGTCGTGCAGAGGGCCCAGCACGCCTCGCCGAGCGTCCCGCGGTGCGCGGTGGCCGCCTCGATGATCTGGCCGATGGTCCACGCGCGGGTGGGCTCGGGAAGCGGCAGGCCCTCCGCCTCGACGAGGGCCCGGATCTCGACCTTCAGGCGGACCAGGTCGAGCGGAGAGCGCACCAGGGTGTGGTCGAGGTCGAACGCGCAGAGCGGACGCACGGCAGGCAGTATAGCGCCCGCGCACGCCGGATTCGGAGAACCGCGCCGGTTTCTGGTAGGGTAGGCCTCATGCGACGGCGGCGACGCCTCGCGCCCGTCCTGGGTCGGGTCGCCCTCGCCGGGCTTGCCGTCCTGGCCATTCCGGCCCCGGGCGCTGCCGCCCGGTCGGAGGCGGACCGTCTCTGGCTGGTGGGCGCCGGGGCCTTCGAGGACGGCCTCTACGAGACGGCGTACCGGGAGCTCGGCCGCTTCATCCAGGCTGCGCCGTCGGATCGGCGCCGCGGCGACGCGGCGCTCCTGCGCGGCAAGGCCGCCTTCTCGATGGAGCCGCCCCGCTATGCCGAGGCGCTGGCCGAGTTCGACGCGGCCGAGACGTTCCCCCTGACCGGCGCGACGCCAGGCGAGGCGATCTACTGGCAGGCGGAGGCGCTGCACCGTCTCCGCCGCCTGGAGGAGGCGCGGGACCGCTACTCGCGCTTCCTCGCGCTCAAGCCCGCCTCGCCCTACGTGCCGGAGGCTCTGTACGCGCGCGGTCTCACCGAGCTCGAGATCGGCCGCGCCGACGGTGCCATCGACACGTTCCGGGATTTCCTCCGCGAGTATCCGACGCACGCGCACGCGCCGACCGCCGCCTACAGCGCCGCGCGGGAGCTGATCCGGGCCAAGCGGTGGGACGACGCGCTCGCCCTGCTCACCCCCTATGCGAAGAACTACCCGGCGAGCCCCTACCTGGCGGAGACGCGCTATCTCCTGGGCGTCGCCCAGCACGAGGCCGGTCGCCCGGAGGCCGGGCGGACGCTCGAGCAGTTCATCGCCCAGGCCCCGGGGAGCGACCTCGTGCCCACGGCGCGGGTCCTCGCCGCCGAGGAGCAGACGAAGGCCGGCAAGCTTCGCGAGGCCCTCGAGCAGTATCAGGCCCTGGTTCGCACGGCGCCGACCCACGAGCTCGCGCCCAAGGCCCTCTACCGGATCGGCGAGATCTCGCTCCGGCTCAACCGGCCCACGGACGCCGAGGCCGCCTGGACGACCCTCCGGCGCGACTACCCGCAGAGCGCCCTGGCTGGATCCGCGGGGCTCGCGACCGCCCGCCTCCACGAGCAGCGGAAGCAGTGGGAGCCGGCGCTCCAGGTCGCCCAGTCCGTCGCCGACCGGAAGGGGGAGGAGCGGTCCGACGCGCTCCTCATCGTCGGGCAGAGCGCGCTGCAGCTTCGCCGGAACGCGGAGGCAGCGCAGGCGTACCACACCGTGGTCGTGGAGGCGCCGGCGGCCTCCAAGCGGTACTTCGAGGGGCTCGCAGGGCTCGCCGTCGCGCTCGAGTCCGCGACCGACAAGGAGGGCGCCCGGCGCGCGTATCGCGAGATCGTGGACACCGGCCAGGATCCGGACCTCGTGCGTTGGGCCAAGGGGCGCCTCGCCGCGCTCGACGCCCCGGCGCCGCCAACGCGGGAGGCCCCGCGTCCCAAGCCCAGGCCCAAGGCCCCCGGGGGGTCGGGAGGCTGAGATGAGGGGCCCGACACGCGCGCTTGCCGTCACGATTGCGGGACTCCTCGCGGCGCCCGCCGCGGCGGCCCCGCCGCGCCCGGTGGAGTTCCCGCCGCCGGTGCTGGCGGTGACCGTCTCCCCGGTGCCGCCGGGCCTCGAGCGGCCGCGACTCGACCCGCCGTCGCCGCCGCCGATCCCGACGCCCGCGCTCGACCTCGGCCATGCCCCGCCGCCCCGCTTCATCTCCACGGTCAGCAAGCCCCTGCCGACGCCGGCGGATCCCGGCGGGTTCGCCTGCGCGTTCGTCGCGTTCCGGCGCGCCGCGGCGCTGACGGAGTGCGGGATCGCGCGGGTGATCTCGGGCGACTACAAGGAGGCGCGCGAGGCCTTCGAGGAGAGCCTGGCCCTCGATCCGCGCGGGGCCCAGGCCCCGGCGGCGTTCGTCTGGCTCGGCGAGCTCGCCCTGCTGGAGGCGACGACGACGCAGGGAGCCCCCGCCGCGGCCCGCGCCGAGCGCGCGTACCGCGCCGCGCTGCCGCTCGTGCCGCCCGCGCCCCTCGCGCTGCACGCGGAGGTCGGCCTCGGCCTCCTGGCGCTCCGACGGGGCGACGCCCCGGCGGCGGCGGCGGCGCTCGAGCGGGCGCTCAAGGCTGTGCCCCCCCAGCAGCTCGCCCTCGTCGCGCGCTATCTGCTCGGTGTCGCGCGGCTCCTGGAGGACCGGCCGGCGGAGGCCGTCGCCCTCTGGGACGAGGTGGTCCAGAGCGGCGCGCCCGGGGCGATCCTCACGGAGATCGAGTTCTGGCGCGGCGTGGCGCTGGCCCGGCTCGGCGATCTGAACGGCGGTCTCAATCTGCTGAACCGGTTTGCGATGACGGTGCCGGTCAACCACCCACTCCGGGGCGACGCGCTCGTGCAGGCGGGATGGATCGCCCTGGAGCGCCGTGCGCCCGACGAGGCCGTCAAGCGCTTCCTGGAGGCCGAGGCCGCCGGGCCCCGGCCCGAGCTACGGCCCCAGATCCGGGCGGGCCTCGTCCGCGCGTACCTGGCGCTGGGCGATACGGCGCGAGCGGCGGCGGCGGCGCGCCAGCTGAAGGCCGAATCGGCGCGCGATCCTCTCGTGCCGGCGGCGCTGCTCCTCATCGCGGACGCCGCGAAGGCCCGGGGGGCCCAGGGCGAGGCGACCGACATCTACCGCGAGATCCTGCTCCTGCCGCTGCCGCCCGGGACCCAGGACTACGTGCGGTATCGTCTCGCCGAGCAGCTCGAGCTGGAGGGGCGGCTCCTCGAGGCCAAGGACCACTACCGGGAGCTGCGGGACAAAGGGAAGGACGAGGCGGTCGCCCAGCGGGCCACCTATCGGCTCGGGCTCGTGGCGCTGCGCGAGAACGACACCGCCGCCGCGCGCCGCGAGGGCGAGGGACTCCTTCGCGCGGGGATCCTGCCGGAGCTGCGGGAAGGCGCCCTCCTGCTGGTCGCCGAGAGCGCCATGCGGGGGGACGACCCGAACCGCGCTGCCGCGGTGCTGAGGACCGTCCTCCGCGACTACCCCGACTCGCCGGCCGCTGCGCGGAGCCGCCTGGCCCTCGGCTGGGCGCTCCTCCGGGACGGGGATGCCGAGAGCGCGCTCCGGGAGTGGCGCGACGTCGCGGCCAAGGCGGATCTCGAGACCCAGGCGCTCGCGCTCCTGGCGGTCGCCGACGTGGCGCTCCGCCAGGGGCGGGAGGCCGAGGCCCTGGAGGCGCTCCGGGGCGTGACCGCGCCGCCCCCGAGCCTCCGGAACGCCGAGGCCGTGCTGCTCAATCGGGGCATCCTCGCCCTCCGGACGGGGGGGGATGCCGACGCCGTCCAGACGCTCGAGCCGCTCGCGCCGCGGATCGCGGACCTCGGGACGCAGGCGCTCGCCCGCCGGGCGCTCGGGGTCGCCCAGTACCACCTGGGCCACTACGACCAGGCCGAGCGGCAGTTCCGCCTCGCGGCCGCCGCGGCGCCGCAGGAGCCGTCGAGCTGGCTCGGCGCCGGCCTGGCGGCCCTCGCCCAGAACCGCCTCGCCGAGTCGGAGGACGCGCTCAACCGCGCGCGCTTCGCCGCAGGGGACGTGGCGACCTCGGCCTGGTACGGCCTCGTCCTGGTCTCCGTGCAGCGCGGGGACCGCGACGCGTTCCGCGAGCGCGGGACCAACTTCGTCGACAAGTTCCCCCGCCACCCCGCGGCGCCGGCGATCCTCTATGGGCTCACCGTAGCCGCGCTGGACCGGAACGATCTCGGCGAGGCCCAGACGTGGACGCAGCGGCTTCTGCGCGAGCACGCGGCGAGCGACTACGGCACCGACGCGCTGGTGCGCCTCGCGGCGGCCGCGGGGCCGCGCACGGACGTCGCCCGTCAGGCGTATCGCGACCTCCTGGCCCGGTCCGCGCCGGCGGACGTCCGGGCGGACGCGTCGCTCGGCCTTGCCGAGATCGCGCTCGCCGCGGGGGACGCCGGAGAGGCCCAGCGGGCCGCCGAGGGCTTCCTCCGGGACGCGCCGGCGGGGGATCCCCGAGCGGTGCGGGCGAACCTCATCCTGGTGCGCGCCTTCCAGGCACAGGGCCAGCCTGACCGGGCCCTCGCCACGATGGACGGCTTCCTCCGCCAGTACCCCGGGGATGCGGCGACGCCGAGGCTCCAGCTGAGCCGCGGCCAGCTGCTCGCGGGGACGCAGCGATGGGACGCCGCGCGGCAGGCGTTCGAGACGGCGCGGCGCGCGGACGACCCCGGCGTGGCGGCGGAGGCGGAGTTCAGGCTCGGCGAGCTGTTCAGGGCGCGCGGCGACAACGAGTCCGCGATCGAGGCGTATCTGAGCGCGACCTATGCGTACGGCGACCAGCCGGTCTGGGCGGCCCAGGGGCTCCAAGGGGCGGCGCAGGCGTACGTGGCGCGGCAGATGCCCCGCGAGGCCGGCATCGTGCTCCGGAAGCTCGCGGCGCGGCCCGGGGTGGATCCCGCGCTCGCGCAGTGGGCGCGCGACTCGCTCTCGCGCCTCGGGCCGGCCGCCAGCCCGAGCGTCTCGACTCCCGGCGGCGCGGCGCCCGCCGCGAAGCCCTGACCCGCCCTTCTCTCAGACCGCCAGCTCGAACGTGTCGTGCAGGGCGCGGACGGCCAGCTCCGTATACTTGTCCTCGATCACGCAGGAGACGGCGATCTCCGACGTCGAGATCATGTGGATGTTGACCCCCTCCCGGGAGAGGGCCTGGAACATCCGCGCCGCGACGCCGGAGTGGCTCCGCATGCCGACCCCGATGATGGAGACCTTGGCGATCCGGTCGTCGTAGGTCACGCTCTCGGCGCCGATCTTCTTCGCCACCGTCTCGAGCGTGGTGACCACCGTGGGTCGGTCGGGCCGGGGCACCGTGAACGAGATGTCGGAGTGGCCGTCACGGCTCACGTTCTGGACGATCATGTCCACCACGATGCCGTGGTCGCTGACGGCGCCGAAGACCTGGGCGGCGACCCCCGGCCGGTCCGGGACCCCGCGGATCGTGACCTTTGCCTGGCCGCGGTCGTGGGCGATGCCGGTGACGACGACCGCTTCCATGTGCGGGTCCTCCTTGGTCACGAGCGTGCCGGGGTCCGTCTTGAACGTGGACCGCACGTGCACCGGCACGCCGTACTTCTTGGCGAACTCGACCGACCGGGATTGGAGCACCTTGGCGCCGAGGCTCGCCATCTCGAGCATCTCGTCGTAGGAGATCCGGTCGAGCTTCCTCGCTTCGGGGACGATGTTGGGGTCGGCCGTGTAGACGCCGTCCACATCCGTGTAGATCTCGCAGACGTCGGCCCGGAGCGTCCCCGCGAGCGCGACCGCCGTCAGGTCGGAGCCGCCGCGTCCCAGCGTCGTGATGTCGTCCTCCTCCGTCACGCCCTGGAAGCCCGCGACGATGGCCACGTAGCCGTCGTCGAGCGCGCGGCGGACCTTGTCGCCGTCGATTCCCACGATGCGGGCGCGCGTGTGCGCGGCATCGGTCCGGATCCCGGCCTGCTCGCCCGTGAACGAGCGCGCCTTGTGGCCGAAGGCGTCGATGGCCATGGCCAGGAGCGCGATCGAGACCTGCTCGCCGGTGGCGAGCAGCATGTCCACCTCGCGCTCGGGGGGCGTGGGCGTGACCTCGTGGGCGAGCCGAAGCAGCGAGTCGGTGGTCTTGCCCATGGCGGAGACGACCACCACGACCCCGTGGCCGGCCTTGGCCGTCTCGACGACACGCCGCGCGACGCCACGGATCTTCTCGGCGTCGGCGACGGAGGATCCGCCGTACTTCTGGACGATCAGGCCCATGGGGGGCTCATCGCGGGGATGCTACCCCATCGGCCGGCGCGCGTTCAAGCGCGCGTACGACGGGGCGCGACGAGCCGGCCGCCCGGGGTCGCCGGATCACGGCGGCTCGGCGGTCAGGTGCGCACCCGGGACGAGGTACGAGAGACTGCTGCGACAGGCAGGCTCCCGTCTGAGCGCCGTGGTGACGCCCGCGTCGCCGATGAGCCTTATCGAAGCGCGTCCAGCCTGATCAGCGTGGCGTCACCGCACGCCGGGCGCGTGGGTCATGACCACGCGCCCGCGGACCTTGCCGCCGGCCTTCAGATCCGCGAGGGATTCGGTGGCGCGCTCGGCGCTCCGGGCCTCGATGTGGATCGGCGCGATCTTGCCGGCCTGGGCCAACTGGAGCAGCTCCTTCAAGTCCTGGAGCGTGCCGACGTAGGAGCCCTCGATCGACATCATCTTGAACGGGAAGAGCACGGTGGAGACCGAGGCCGCCCCGCCGTACAGACCGACCATCACCAGCCTGCCGCCCTTGCGAAGCGCGCCGATCCCGAACTCCATGGTCCGCGGCGAGCCGACGAAGTCGATCGCGCCGGCCACCCCGCCGCCGGATTGCTGGAGCACCTGCTCCAGGGCGTCGGCGGCGCCGTTGTCGACCGTGCCCGCAGCTCCCATCTCGCGCGCGTGGGCGCGCTTGTCGCCGTCGATGTCGGCGACGAGCATCCGCCCGCCTAGGTAGGCGGGCGCGATGTGCACCGCCTGGCCGCCGACGCCCCCGGCGCCGATGATCAGGAAGTGATCACCGACGTTCACGTGGTCCTGGATCTTCTTCAGGGCGCTGAAGGCGGTGATGCCCGAGCAGGTGTAGGTCGCGGCCAGCGCCTGGGGCACCGTGCCGTAGTCGACCAAATACCGCGCGTGCGGCACCACGACGTGGCTGCCGTAGCCGCCGGAGGTCCGGGTGCCGAGCGTGCGCGGCTTCAAGCACAAGAGCTCCTCGCCCTTCTGGCACACGGCGCAGGCGCCGCAGCCGATCCAGGGGTAGACGGCGTAGCGCTTGCCGATCTCGGCCTCCTTCGCCTGCGGGCCCCGGGCCACCACCTCGCCGGCGATCTCGTGGCCCATGGTGAAGGGCAAGCCCACGCCGCGCTGCTCCAGGGTCACCTTGTTGCCGCCGCCGAGGTCGAAGTAGCCGTCCCAGATGTGCACGTCGCTGTGGCACACGCCGGCGGATTCGACGCGGACGAGCACCTGCTGGCCCACCGGCTCCGGCGTCGGATAGTCGCGGGCCTCCAGCGGCTGGCCCCACTTGATGATCTGCATGGCGCGCATCGTCGGTTCCTCCTCACCCTGCGTGCGACGGCGTATCTGTCCCTCGCGACCGAAGACCCCGGCGGCCGCAGGCGCTCGGGCCGGTTGGCCGCCCCGCGGATTGGCCCCCTACGCCTCAACGCGCAGGCGCACGGTGGGCAGCGCCACGACGCCGAGGCGGTCGATCTCCTGGAGCGCGGCCGCCATGTTCCGCTCGACGGCCTCGTGCGTCATCATGACGATGGGCACCGCGCCGGCGCGCCCCTTCTGGATGACGCTGGCGATCGAGATGTCGTGGCGCCCGAGGATGCCGGCCACCTGGGAGAGCACGCCCGGCCGGTCCTGGACCATCGCGCGGAGGTAGTAGGCCGAGCGGACCTCGCTCATCGGGCGCATCCGGAGCCGGCGCTCGCCCCCGAGCGGGAAGTCCTCGGCGAGGGTCCCGTGCGCGTGGGCGATGCGTCGCGCAATCTCGATCGCGTCCGACCAGACGGCCGACGCCGTCGGCATCTGGCCCGCGCCGCGGCCGTAGAACATCTGGTCGCCGGCCGCGTCGCCGGTCACCAGGATCGCGTTGAACGCGCCCGAGACGGCGGCGAGGGGCGAGGCGGCCGGGATGAGGGTGGGGTGCACGCGAGCTTCGAGCGCGCCCTCGGTCGCCTTCGCGATCGCGAGCAGCTTGATCCGGTATCCGAGCTCCCGGGCATGCGCGATGTCGATCGCCTCCAGCCGGGCGATCCCCGCCGTGTAGATGTCCTTGAGGTCCACCTGGGTGCGGAACGCGAGCGAGGCGAGGATCTGCAGCTTGTGGGCGGAGTCGATCCCTTCGACGTCCAGCGTGGGATCCGCCTCCGCGTATCCCGCCGCCTGGGCCTCCCGGAGCGCGTCGGCGAAGTCGTGCCCCTCGTCCGTCATCCGGGTCAGGATGAAGTTCGAGGTGCCGTTGACGATGCCCTGGAGCGACAGGATCCGGTTTGCGGCCAGGCCGTCGCGGAGGGCGCCGATGATCGGCACGCCGCCCGCGACGGCCGCCTCGAACCCGAGGAGCACTCCCCGCTGCCGGGCGGCGGCGAAGAGCTCGGTCCCGTGGGTCGCCAGGAGCGCCTTGTTGGCGGTCACGACGTGCTTGCCCGCCTCGAGCGCGCGCAGGACGTAGGTGCGCGCCGGTTCGAGCCCGCCGATCACCTCGATGACCAGGGAGACGGCCGGATCGACGAGGACCCGGTCGGGGTCGGCGCTGAGCGGCCACGCCGCCGGCTGGAGGCCTTCCCGCGGCGCGGCGACGTCGCGCGCCACCGCGGCGACGATGCGCAGGCCGCAGCCGGCGCGCGCCTCGAGGTCCCCCCGGTGCTGGTCGTAGATCTTCAGCACCCCGCCGCCGACGGTCCCGACCCCCAGGAGCCCGATCCCGATCTCGCGCGTCATCCGGGACCGCCGCTCCCGAGCGCGGTGCGGATCCCGCGCACGGCTTGGCGGATCCGATGCTCGTTCTCGACGAGGGCGATGCGGACATACCCCTCCCCGCACTCCCCGAAACCGATGCCCGGCGAGACGGCAACCTTCGCCTCGGCCAGGAGCAGCTTGGCGAACTCGAGCGAGCCCATCGCGCGGAACGCCTCCGGAATCGGCGCCCAGACGAACATCGTGGCGCGCGGCTTCTCGACCGGCCAGCCCAGGCGGCCGAGGCCCGCGATCAGGACATCGCGGCGCCGGCGGTAGGTCTCGGCGATGTCCTCGACGCACGCCTGGGGCCCCTCCAGGGCGACGATGCCGGCGATCTGGATCGGCTGGAAGACGCCGTAGTCGAGATAGGACTTGATCCGTGACAGCGCGTGGACCATCCGCGCGTTGCCGCAGGCGAAGCCGAGCCGCCAGCCGGCCATGTTGTACGACTTCGTCAGCGAGAAGAACTCGACACCGACCTCCTTAGCGCCGCGGGCCGCCAGGAAGGACGGCGGGCGGTAGCCGTCGAAGACGAGGTCCGCGTACGTGAAGTCGTGGATGACCCAGAGCCGGTGCTCGCGCGCGAAGTCGACGACACGCTCGAAGAAGCCCGCGTCGGTCACCTGGGTCGTCGGGTTGTGCGGGAAGTTGAGGAGGAGTCCCTTCGGCTTTGGCCACGCGAGGCGCACCGCTTCCTCCAGGCGGGCGAAGAACTCGCCGTGCCCCTCTCCCGCGACCATCGGCACCGAGCGGAGGTCCCCGTCGGCGATCACGACCGAGTAGGCGTGAATCGGGTACGCGGGGTTCGGCACGAGCACGGCGTCGCCGGGCTGGAGGAGGGCGAGCATCAGGTGGGCGAGCCCTTCCTTCGAGCCGATGGTTGCGATGGCCTCGGTCTCCGGATCCAGCTCGACCCCGAAGCGTTCCCGGTACCAGCGGGCGATGGCGACGCGGAGCCGGCGGATGCCGCGGGAGGCCGAGTAGCGGTGGTTTCGCGGGTTCTTCGCAGCCTCGACGAGCTTGTCGACGATGTGGCGGGGCGTGGGACGGTCGGGGTTGCCCATGCCGAGGTCGATGATGTCCTCGCCCCGCGCGCGCGCCTTGACCTTGAGGTCGGTGACCGCGGCCAGGACGTACGGGGGCAGGCGCTTGATCCTGTAGAAATCGTCCACCTGGCGACCCCCTCCGAGAGGATGACCCGAGCGCTTGGACCCGCGGGCGGGGGAACAACACGGGATCATAGCACGGGGTCAGACTTTGACTTCCCGACACTTTGGACCCGGTCTCCCGGCGCGAAATGCCGGGAAGTCAAGATCTGACCCCGGGGCTCACTCGTGGGCGGCCAGGGACTCCGAGAGCGCCTCCCATTCGTGCAGGAGCCAGGCGACGTGCTCCTCCGCCTGCTGGCGCTCGAGGGCGACCGCCCGGGCGCGCTCGCCGTCGGCGTAGAGGGCGGGATCGGCGAGCGCCCGGCCCAGCTCCTCGAGCCGGGCCTCGATCCCGTGGATCTCGGCCTCGAGGGCATCGAGGCGCCGCCGGAGCTCGCGCACCGCCGGATCGACCCGAGGCCGCCGCCGGGAGCGGTCGGCACGAGGAGAGGCGCCAAGGGGGGCGTCGCCGCGCGCGTGTCCTGGACCGCTCGCCTCGCGGGCGGGGGGCGCCGGCGGGACCGGCTCGGGCGCCGTCGCGCCCGCCGGGCCGCGCTCGAGCGCCGCCTGGTAGTCGTCGTAGCCGCCGAGATGGACCATCAGCCGGCCGTCCCGCACCTCGACGACCTTCGTCGCCAGGCGGTTGATGAAGTAGCGATCGTGCGAGATGAAGACCATCGTTCCCGGGAAGTCCGCGAGCGCGTCCTCGAGGACGGCCCGCGACGCGAGGTCCAGGTGGTTCGTCGGCTCGTCGAGGCACAGGACCGGCGCCGGACGGACCAGCATCCGTGCGAGTGCGAGCCGGGCCTTCTCGCCCCCCGAGAGCACCTGGACGCGCTTGTCCACGGTATCGCCCGAGAAGAGGAACGCGCCCAGCAGCGTCCGGAGCCGCGTGCGCTCGGCGTCGGGCGCGGCGGCCTCCATCTCCTCGAGGACCGTGCGCGCGGGGTCGAGCGCGTCGAGCTGGTGCTGGGCGTAGTAGTGCGTCGCGACGTGGGCCCCGAGGACGCGCTCTCCTCCGTCCGGCGCGAGCACGCCCGCGAGGATCCGCAGGAGGGTCGACTTGCCGGCGCCGTTCGGCCCGACGAGCGCGATGCGGTCGCCGCGCTCGAGGTCGAGGTCGATCCCCGCGTACACGACCTTCGGGCCGTACGCCTTGGCGATGCGCCGCAGCTGGACGACGTGCCGGCCGGTCCGCGGCGGCGCCGGGAACGCGAAGCGGATCCGGCGCGCGGGCCCGTCGACCTCCACCCGCTCGAGGCGGCCGAGCATCTTGATCCGGCTCTGGACCTGTCGCGCCTTCGAGGCCTTGTAGCGGAAGCGCTCGATGAAGCGCTCGATCTCCGCCACGCGCTTCGCCTGGTTCTTCGCGCGGGCCTCGAGGAGTGCCTGCCGGGCTTCACGCTGGGCCACGTAGTCGTCATAGTCCCCCGGGTAGAGGTCGAGGCCGGCCGGCGACAGCTCGGCCACCGTGGTGACCATCCGGTTCAGGAAGTAGCGGTCGTGCGAGACGACGACGACGGTCCCGTCGTAGGCGTCGAGATAGCTCTCCAGCCAGCCGAGGGACTCGAGGTCGAGATGGTTCGTCGGCTCGTCGAGGAGCAGGAGCGACGGGGCCTGCAGGAGGAGCCGCGCCAAGGCCGCCCGCATCCGCCAGCCGCCCGAGAACTCCGGGAGAGGCCGCGCGAGGTCGGCGTCGCGGAAGCCGAGTCCGCTCAGGACCACGCGCGCCTCCGTCTCGAGCCGGTAGCCGCCGAGCGCCTCGAAGCGGTGCTGGAGGTCCCCGTACCGCGCGGTCAGCGTCTCGTCGGCCGCCTCGTGAAGCCGCGCTGCCAGGGCCTCCAGCTGACGCTCGATCTCCCAGACCTCCGGGAAGCCGGACAGGACCTCGCCGAGGACCGAGTCGCGGGCCTCCCCGGCGGCCTCTTGGGGCAAGTAGCCGACCGTCGTCTCGCGGCCCCGGCTCACCCGCCCGGTGTCGGGCGGGTCGAGCCCCGCCAGGATCCGGCAGAGGGTTGTCTTGCCGACGCCGTTCGGCCCGACGAGGCCGATGCGCTCGCGCCCGCCGAGCTGCCACGTGACGTCCCGGAACAGCACCCGGTCGCCGTAGGCCCTGGAGACCCCTTCGAGCTGGATCACCCCCACATTCTACGCACGGGCCTCGATGACCCCGCCGGATCGCACGCGCGCGTCCGTGTGATCGGCCGCCGGCGCCGGAGGCGCGAGGGACGGCGTGTTGACACTCGGGACGAGGCGCGCCGTCCCTGGGATCAGGCCGGAGCCAGGCTCCGGGCGAGCGCGGCCGCCCGCTCGGCCCACCGGGGCACGTGGAGCTCCACGAAGCGCTGGTGCGCGCGCTCCCGGTGCGCGCCCGCCGCTGACCGGTCGCCGGCGGCGAGGGCCGCGTCCCCGAGATCGAGCGACACGCGCGCCACGTCGTAGCGCGCCTGGATGCCGTCGAACGTCGCCAGGGCCTCCTGGAGCGTCGGGATGGCTTCCAGCGGCGCGCCGGCCGCGAGCTGGGCCCGCCCGAGGGCGCGCAGGGCCAGCCCGACGCCATAACGCGAGCGGGCCGCGCGGGTGATCTCGAGCGCCTCCCGCGCCGTCGCGAGCGCCCGCTCGGACTGACCGTCGAGGCGGTACGCGTCGGCGAGAAAGGCCGTGAACCAGCCCTCGAACTGCGGGAAGCGGAACACACCGTGCTGTTGGACCGCGGTCTCGAGGGCTGGGATCGCGCGCGCGGCGTCTCCGCGCTCGGCGAAGGCGAACCCGAGCCAGCCGGACACGACGGCGCGCGTGAGCGGGTCGGGCGCGACCGCCAGGCTCCGCTCGCAGGCCTGGATGCTGGCTTCGGCCTGGCCAAGCCCCGTGTGGACGAGCCCGATGGCGCTGAGCGCCGAGGCCTGGAGCTGGCGGTCGCCGACCGCCTCGGCGATGGTGCGCGCCCGCGTCTCGGCCTCGAGCGCCGCGTCGAGGTCGCCGAGCTGCGCGTGATTCAGCCCGACGACCCAGTGGGCCTGCCCGATCCACCACGCCCGCCCCGTGCGCTCGAGGCACGCCAGGGCCTCCAGCGCGTGCCCGATCCCCTCGGCCGCGCGCCCGGAGAGGGGCGCCTCCTGCGCGAGCACGTAGAGCGCCTTGCCGCGGGTGACCGTGTCCCCGCAGCGCTCGGCTTCGGCGATCGCCCGCTCCGCGCTCTGGATCGTGCGCTCCCGGTCCCCGAGGAAGAGGTACGTCCGGGCCAGGAGGAAGTGGTAGTACGCGGCGAGCGCGGCGTCGTCCAGGCGGTCGAGGCTCGTCTTCCAGTGCAGCAGGACCCCCAGGACCTCGCGGAACTGCCCGAGGTGGATCAGGGACGAGGCCTTTCGGAGCACGAGGCGGAGGCGCCGCTGGTCGCGCGCGTCGGCGGGGAGCCGCTCGACGTGGGCGAGTGCCTCCTCGAGCGCGCCCAGCGCCTCGGCGTGCGCGTGGCCGCGGGCCGCCTTCACCGCGACGCGCGAGAGGCACTCGACGGCGCGCTCCGACTGGTCGGTGCGGGCGTAGTGGTAGGCGAGCCGGTCGTCGGCCTCCTCGAGGCGGCCTTCGTAGAGCCGCTCGAGGGCGCGGGCCGCCGCCGCGTGGAGGGCGTGCCGGTGGGCCACCGGCAGGCTGTCGTACACGACCTCCTGCGTGAGCGCGTGCTTGAACACGTAGACGGACTCCCCGAACCGCGTCTGCTCGAAGAGGAACTCGAGCCGCGTCAGCTCGCGGAGGTGCCGCTCGACGTCGCCCGGGCCCCGCCACACGGCCTGCAGGAGCCGCAGCGGAACCTCGCGGCCGATGACGGAGGCGAGGCGCAGCGCGTCCTTCACGTCCTCGGGCAGGCGGTCGATCCGAGCCCGGAGCGCCTCCTGCACCGTGTCGGGCACCGCGAGGCCTCCGGCGGCGTCTGGCTGCTCGGCCACGGCCCGGCACAGCTCCTCCAGGAAGAACGGGTTCCCCTCCGCCTTGCTGAGGATGGCGGGCGTGAGGGCGTCGTGGCCGCCGCGGGACGCCAGCAGGGACTCGACGATGCGCTGGCTGTCGCCCCGCGAGAGCGGCTGGAGCGCGAGCTGCGTCGCGTAGGACTTGTTCATCCAGGGCGGGCGGTAGCCGGGTCGGTACGTGAAGAGCGACAGCACGGAGGCGCCCGCCGTGGTCTCGAGGAGGGCGTCGAGGCACCCCTCGGACGTGCGGTCGATCCACTGGAGGTCCTCGCACACGAACACGATCGGCCGCTGCCGGCTGCCCCGGAGACCCATCTGGCGGAGGGCCTCCACGATCCGGGCCCGGATGGCCTCGGGTGTGAGCACGCCGAGGCGCTCCGCCTCCTGCTTCACCCCGAGGAGGTGGTGCAGGTAGACTGCGTACTCCTCGGCGTCCATCCCGAGCTCCTCGAGCCCCGACCGCACCTTGCGGGCCATCGAGGCCGGGCTGTCGCTCTCCGCGATGTGGAAGCTCCGCCGGAGGATCGCGATCACGGGCAGGTAGGGCACGGCGCTGCCGTACGAGAGGCAGTGGCCCTCGAACCAGGCGATGCGCTCGCCCCGGAGACTTCGCCGGAGCTCCAGCAGGAGGCGCGACTTGCCGATGCCGGCCTCGCCCACGATGCCCACGACCTGCCCGCGTCCCTCGGCCGCGGAGGCCAGGCGGTCCCGCAGGAACTCCAGCTCGCGCCCGCGCCCAGCCAGGACCGTGAGCCGGCGCCCGGACCCGAGGCCGCCGCGCTCGACGCCGTCGAGCCGGTAGACCGCGCCGTCGCCGGGCTGCGGCGCGGGGAGGGGCACCAGGGCGAACCGGCGGTCGAGGAACGGACCGGCGGTCTCGGACACGACCGTCCGGTCCGGGTCGGCCCGCAGGACGAGCTGCTCCAGGGCATCCCAGGCTCGGCGCTTGCCGTCCAGCTCGAGCCGGATCTCCCGGCCGGCGTGTCCGACCAGTAGCTGGGTCACGTGGATCCCCACACGCACGGTGATCCGCGGCGGCTCGCCCCGATGCCCGCGCTCGACCGCCTTGCGGATCGCCACCGCGGCGTGCGCGGCCCGGCGCGTGGCATCCTCGACGGGCTCGAGGCCGAAGCTCGCCACGATGCCGGTGGGACCGAGATCCTCGACGCGGCCGCCGAAGCTCCGCGCCTTCTCGATGAGCGTCTCGATCAGGCGGCTCGGATACAGTCGGTCGTCCTCGGGCGGCGGGCCGTCGATGACGGCTCGGAGCAGGGTCACGCGCCGCTGCTCCCAGCGCACCGCGGAGGCCGGCGCGTCCGGCGCGGCGGCCGGGCGGGCCGGCGCCGCCGGCCCGAGGGGGGGCTCGGCGGCACGCGCCGGCCTGGCGGCGGGGCGCCGGCCGCCCGGGCGGAGGCCGTGCTTGGCGATCCGATAGCGCAGGGTGTCGCGCGAGATCCCGAGCCGGCGCGCGGCGCGCGTCACGTTCCAGAAGGTGTCGTCGAGGGCCTCCAGGAGCGAGGCTCGCTCGACCGCGTCGAGCGTGGGTCCGAGCCCTCGGCTCGCGGGCGCGCCGTCGCTCGGCGCCTCGCCCGGAGCCTCGCCGCGGTCGGGCGGCGGGGAGAGGTCCAGCATGGCCGACGTCACGACCTGGGTGTCGACCAGGAGGGCGACGCGCTCCATCGTGTTCGTCAGCTCGCGGACGTTTCCGGGCCACGAGTGCGCCAGGAGCGCCGCGCGCGTGTCCGGCGCGAGGGTCTTGGCCGGCAGGCCGTACTCTGTGCAGGCCCGTCCGAGGTAGTGCTCGGCCAGGAGGATCACGTCGTGGCCCCGGTCGCGTAGCGGCGGAATGGAGAGGGTCACGACGGCGAGACGGTGGTAGAGGTCCTCGCGAAACCGTCGCGCTCGCACCGCGGCCTCCAGGTCCTCGTTGCTCGCGGCGATGATCCAGACGTCGACGGGCTCCGGGCGCGTGGCGCCCAATCGGCGCACGGTGCGGTCCTCCAGGACCTTCAGGAGCTTCGCCTGGAGCTCGAGCGGGAGCTCGCCGACCTCGTCGAGGAAGAGCGTGCCCCGGTTGGCGACCTGGAACAGTCCGGGCTTGGGCTGTCGCGCGTCCGTGAACGCCCCGCGCTCGAAGCCGAACAGCTCGGCCTCGAGCAGGGTTTCCGGAATGGCGGCGCAGTTCACGTCTTGCCACGGCTGCTCCCTGCGCGGCCCCTCGTCGTGAAGCGCCCGCGCCAGGAGTCCCTTGCCGGTGCCGGTCTCCCCCTGGACGAGCAGAGACGGCAGTCGCCCCCGGTCGGACGGGTGCTGAAGCAGCCGGGCCGCCTTCTCCCGGAGCGCCCTGATGCCGGGCGAGTCGCCGAGGATCGCGGCGAGCGGGCCCATGGGTGGCGGTATCTTACGCTCGTTGGGGCGCCCGACGCGCCCCGTCGTTGCGTCCCGCTCCCCCACCCAGATTGGGGGGTCCCCCACCACGCCGGCCTCGATCGGTGGCCCGACTGCCATCGCAACCTCCTGTTTTTGCATCGATTGCGCCTGGTGGCATCCCCGTTGCCCTGAGGGAGTAAGTGCAAGGGAGGAGCCACGCGCATGAGGATCTGGAGACCGAACGTCCACACGGGGGTCGAGCCGTTGGGCCGGGCCAACGTCCGGGCCGCGTGGTGGATGATCGGCGCGAGCATGACGGTCGGCGCGGTGCTGGGGCTCTGGTCCTTCGGCGGCCCCGTCGCGCCGCCGCCCGGGTTCCGGGCGTTCGACGACCTGCCGCGGCGCCTGGTCCGGCTCGGCCACATCGCCGGGATCGCCCTCCCGGCGCTGAACCTACTCTACGTCCCCTGGATGGCTCGCGCGTGCTGGGCCGAGCCGACGCGGCGCGCAGGGTGCCGGCTCCTGCTCTTCGGCACGGTCCTCCTGCCGAGCCTCCTCATGCTCGCGGCCTTCTGGGGCCCCGGCCGTTACCTGCTCCCGATCCCCGTCATTTCGCTGATCGTCGCCGTCGGCCTGCTCGCCGCCGGCCTCCGGGATCGGTCCCGCGGCCCGCGGAAGGACGGCTCTCCATGAGGATCGGGCTGATCGCGATGAGCGGCGTCCGCGTGCGCACGGCCGAGCTCGCGGCGCTCGGGGTGACGTTGCCGGGCTTCGTCCGGCGTGGCCGGGTCATCGCGCAGCTGCCCAGCCTCGGGCTCCTCACCGTGGCGGGGCTCACGCCGCCGGATCACGAGCTCGCCTATCTCGAGGTCGACGACCTCCAGAGCCTCGAGACCCTGCCCGAGCTCGATCTCGTGGGGATCTCCAGCTTCACCGCCCGGATCGACGCCGCATACGCGCTCGCCGAGCGGTTCCGGGCCCGCGGCACGCTGGTCGTGCTGGGCGGGCTCCACGTCTCGCTCCTGCCCGACGAGGCGCTTCAGCACGCCGACGCGGTGGTGGTGGGCGGCGCGGAGGGCGCGTGGCCGCGGCTCGTGGCCGACGCCGAGAGAGGCCGGCTCGCGCGCGTCTACCCGGGGGCGCGCGCGGGCGTCTTCGAGCCCGGCCTCTACACTGTCCCGCGGTTCGACCTGCTGGAGGGACGCCCGTACAACCGGATCACCATCCAGACGTCGCGGGGCTGCCCGCGCGCGTGCGAGTTCTGCGCGGCGAGCCTCCGGATCACGTCGCGCTTCAACCAGAAGCCCGTAGACCGGGTGATCGCCGAGATCCGCGCCGCCCGCGAGCACGCCGCCGAGCCCTTCTTCGAGCTGGCGGACGACAACACCTTCCTCGACCGGCGCTGGGCGGAGGAGTTCCTCCGCGCCGTGACGCCGGAGGGGATCCGCTACTTCACCGAGACGGATGTGTCCGTGGCCGACGACCCCCGGCTCTGCGACCGGCTCGCCGCCTCCGGTTGCCGGCAGCTCCTGATCGGGTTCGAGAGCCCGCGGGCCGACGACCTGACGGGCCTCGACCCGGCGGAGTGGAAGCGCCGTCGGGCGCCGCGTCTCCGGCGGGTGATCGACACGCTCCAGTCGCGCGGGGTGAGCGTCAACGGCTGCTTCATCCTCGGGCTGGACGCCCATACCCCCGACGTGTTCGGCGACGTGCTCGAGTTCGTCCGGAGCTCGGGCCTCGCGGAGGTGCAGTACACGGTGCTGACGCCCTTCCCGGGCACCCCGCTCCACGCGCGGCTCCGTCGCGAGGGCCGCCTTCTCCAAGAGCGGTTCTGGGACCGGTGCACGCTCTTCGACGTGACGTTCAGACCGAAGCGCATGACGGTCGAGGAGCTCGAGGCCGGTCTCCGCTGGCTGTTCGAGACGACCTACTCACGCCGAGCGACGGAGGCGCGCCTCCAGAGCTTCGTCGCCCAGCGGCGCGACGCGCGGCTGGCCGCCTACGGCGCCCTGGCGCAGCGCGGGGGCGCGCCGGCCGAGGTCGGGCCGGCCGGCGAGCCGGTGTCCTGAGGGCGCGCGGCCCCGCTCAGGGGGCCGGGTCGAGGCGCTTGTAGTAGTAGGCGGTGGCGTCGAGAGTGCCGGAGGCGCTCCGGGCGTACGCGGGGATCGCGCCGGCGAACGTCCAGCCGACCTCCCGGTAGAGGATCTCCGAGGGATCGCCCTGCCGGGTGTCGAGGATCAGCGTCGTGCGCCCGAGCCGCCGGGCATGGTCCTCCAGCGCGAGCATGAGCGCGCGGCCGACCCCGCGCCGGCGCGCGCGACGGTGGACCATGACCTTCGACACCTCGGCGCGGTGTCCGGCGTTGGCCCGCATGGCCAGCTCGAGCTGCGCCGAGCCCACGAGCCCCAGCTCGCCGTCGCGCGCGGCGAGGACGACGCGCGAGCCCTCCCGGAGCCCCGCCGCGACCGTGGCCCAATAGGCGGCGGCCTCGGCGTCCCCCAGCGGTGGGAGGAACCCGACGGACGCGCCGCTCTCGACGGCGTCCCGGAGGAGCGCGACGAGCGCGGGGCGCTCGGCCTCCACCTCGGCGTCCGTCATCGGCTCGATCGAGAGGGTCATGCCGGTCATGGTACGGTGCGGACGCCCCGCCCCGGCTCAGCTCCAGGCCCGGAGGTGCTCCTCGACCCGCTCCACCCAGCGCGGGACGCCGAGCGCGCGGAAGCCGCGGGCGGCCTCGACCAGGTGGGCCGCGGTCGCGCCGGCGTCGCCGCGCGCGCGGGCGAGGACGGCGAGGTCGAAGCGGCTTCGCGCGACCTCGAACCCGGCCTCCGCGCGCTCGAAGGCGTGGAGCGCCTCCTGGAGATGGTCGTGCGCGTCGTCGAGCGCGCCCCGGGCCCGGGCGATGTGTCCGAGCGCGCGCTCCGCCCATCCGATGCCCTGCGTCGAGCCGGTGACCCGGGCATGCTCGAGCGCCTGGCTGGCCAGCTCGAGCGCGGTCTCCAGCCGGTGCGCCCGCCGGTGCGCGTCGGCCAGGAACGCCGAGAACCAGCCCTGCGGCGAGCGGAAGCGGAACTGGTCGAGCAGGCGCAGCGCCTCTTCGAGCCGCGAGATCGCCGGGGCGAGGTCCCCCCGCTCGAGCCAGGCGAAGCCGAGCCAGCCGAGCGCCAGCGCGGTGTTCAGCTGATCGGGGGAACGAGCCAGCGCGTCCTCGCAGCAGCGAATGCCCGCCTCCAGGTCGCCCCGCCACACGTGGACCAGCCCGCTGGCCCAGGCGGCCGAGCTCGCGACCTGCGGGTCGCCCACCTCGGTGCCGCGCGCGGTGGCCTGGGCCTGCGCGGCCAGGGCCGCGTCGAACTCGCCGAGCAGGGCATGGTTCAACCCGAGCGCCCAGTACGCGGGGCCGATGTACCAGGACTCGGCGGCGCGCTCGAGGAGCGCGACGGCCTGGCGGCCGTGCTGAAGGCCGTCCCGGGGACGGCCCGACATGGCGGCGTGCTGGGCCAGGACGTAGTGGATCCGGCCTTGGGTCGCGTCGTCCTCGCACCGTGTGGCCTCCGCCAGTCCCACGCCCAGGTGATGCGTCGCCTGCCGCTGGTCGCCGAGGAAGAGGTAGCTCCGTCCGAGCAGGAGGTGATAAGTCGCGGCCAACCGCGGGTCCCCCAGGCTCTCGAGCGAGGCCTGGTGGCGAAGCAGCAGGGAGACCAGGTCCTGGAAGGCGCCGAGCGGGATCAGCGAGTAGGCCTCCACGATCGCGAGCTCGAGCCGCCGCCGATCCTGCTCGGCGGGCGCCAGCTGGTCGACGTGGGCGCGCGCCTCCGCGAGGATTCGCACGGCCTCGGCGTGGGCATGCGCCGCGACGGCCTTGTCGGCCAGGCGCGTGAGGTACAGGACGGCTTTGGTGGCCTCCTCCGTCCGGCCGTAGTGATACGCGAGCCGGTCGTAGACCTCACCCAGCCGTCCGGCGTAGACGGCCTCGACCGCCCGGGCGATCGCGCCGTGGAGCACGCGGCGGCGGGCCGGCGGCAGGCTCTCGTAGGCCACGTCGCGCGTCAGGCTGTGCGTGAACGCGCAGAGCGGCTCGCCCCCGCCCGACTTCGCGTGGACGAACTCGAGGCGCATGAGCTCCCGGAGGGAGTCGTCCAGCTCGCCCTCCCACACGGCCCGGAGGAGCGCGAGCGGCACCTCCTGCCCGACGACGGCGGCCGTCTGGAGAAGCCGGCGCGGCTCGTCGGGGAGACGGTCGATCCGGGCGAGCAACACTTCCTGGATGGTGTCGGGTACCGCGGGCCCGGGATCGGACTCTGCGGCCCCCTCGACCGCCCGGGACAGCTCCTCCAGGAAGAACGGGTTCCCCTCCGCCTTGTCGAGGATGACCGCGGCGACCCGGTCGGACACCGCGTCGGCCCGGCGGACGGAGCGGACGACGCTCAGGCTGTCCTCGCGCGACAGCGGGGGGAGCGCGACCTGCGTGACGTACGAGCGGTCCATCCACGGCGCCCGATATCCGGGCCGGTAGGTCACGATGCCCATGGCCGGGAGCCCCGCCGCGCTGTCCATCAAGGTGGTGAAGCACTCCTCGGACGTGGAGTCGATCCAGTGAAGGTCCTCGACGACGAACAGGATCGGTCGCCGGCGCGCCCCGCTCAGGATGAGCTGGCGCAGGGCCTCGAAGGTCCGCGCCTTGACGGCCGACGTCGTGAGCGTGGCGAGCGCCTCCGTGCCCTCCCGGATGCCGAAGAGGCGGAGCACGTACGGGACGGCCCCCGCGGGCTCGATCCCGACCTCCTGGACCCCCATCCGGATCTTCGCGGCGATGACGTCCGCGCCGTCGCCCTCGGCGATCCGGAAGTTGACCCGGAGGACGTCCAGGATCGGGAAGTAGGGGATGGCGCTGGCGTAGGACTGGCACCGTCCCTCGAGGAACGTGACCCGTCGCTCGGGCTCGCCGAGCAACCGCTCGCGAAACTCGTTGAGCAGGCGCGACTTCCCGATGCCGGCTTCCCCGAGAAGCCCGACGACCTGACCGTGGCCCCGGAGCGCGTCCTCGAGCCGGCTCCACAGGAGCCCGAGCTCGCGGGCGCGGCCGACGAACACCGGCGGGCGCCGCCCGGGGCCGGCGCCGGGCCGCTCAGGCGCCGCCAGCCGGTGCACGGGACCCGCGGCGCCGGCGCCGCTCACCGGCGCGAGGTCGAAGTGGCGCGCGAGGAAGACCGCCGCGGCCTCTTCCACGAGGATCGCGCCGGGCTCGGCGAGCCGGAGCAGCGTGTCGAGCATCGCCCACGTCTCGCGTTTGCCATCGAGATCCACCTGGGCGCCGCCGCGGGAGGCTCCGACGAGCACCCGCCGGACGGCGATGGCCGAGTGGACCTTGATCGCCGCCCCCTCGTCGCCGCTCGCGCGCTCCGCCGCCTTGTGCACGGCCGTCGCAGCCAGGGCCGCGCGCTGCGGGGCGTCCTCGATCGGCTCCAGGCCGAACGCCGCGACGACGCCCGTCGGGCTCATCTCCTCGATCCGTCCGCCGAACGTCTGGATCTTCTCGACCAGGGTCTCGAGCCCGCGGCTCGGACTGAACCCCGGGTCGGCGTCGGCAGGCAGGACGAGGGCGCTCCGGAGGAATGCGAGCCGCCGTGGCTCCCATCGCACCGCGGCCGGCACCACCGCCTCGACCGCGGGCGCCGCGGGGCCGGGCTCCCGCGGCGCGGCGGCCTCGGGCAGGTCCCCGCGGTCGGGCGGGGGAGGCTGGTCGGGCCGGACCTGGCCGCTCCGAGCCGGCGCGGGCCGCGCTGACTCCTCCCGCCCCAGCCCGCGCTTCGCCATGCGGTAGCGGAGCGTGTCCCGGGAGATGCCCAGGCGAGCAGCCGCCCGCGTGACGTTGCCCCCGCTCTGGCGCAGGGCCTCGACGAGGTGCTCCCGCTCCACGCTTCCGAGCGCCTCCGCGAGCGCCGGCGACTCCGCCGCCCCCGGGCGGGCCGGCCTGTCGGGAGCGTGCGGAGCCGCCGGGACCGCCGGCAGCGCGAGGAGGTCCGCGGTGACGGCCGGCGCCTCCGAGAGCAGGGCGACGCGCTCCATCACGTTCGCCAGCTCCCGCACGTTCCCGGGCCACGAGTAGCCGAGGAGCGCCGTCCGCGCCTCCGGCGTGAGGCTCCGGGAGGGGAGACGGTACTCCGCGCACGCGCGGCCGAGGAAGTGGGCCGCGAGGCGGAGCACGTCCTCGCCTCGTCCGCGCAGGGGCGGGATCGTCAGCGTTACCACCGCGAGGCGGTGATAGAGGTCCTCGCGGAAGCGCCGGGCGCGGGCGGCGGCGACCAGGTCCTCGTTGCTGGCGGTGAGGATCCAGACGTCCACGGCCTCGCTCCGGGTGCCGCCGAGCCGCCGGACGGCCCGGTCCTCCAGCGCCTTGAGGAGCTTGGCCTGGAGCGCCTCCGGCAGGAGACCAACCTCGTCCAGGAAGATCGTCCCGTGGTTGGCGGTCTGGAAGAGCCCGGCCTTCGGATGCCGCGCGTCGGTGAAGGCGCCCCGCTCGTAGCCGAAGAGCTCGGCCTCCAGCAGGGTCTCGGGAATGGCCGCGCAGTTCACGTCGACGAAGGGACCGGAGGCCCGGGGACCGGCGCGGTGGAGGGCCCGCGCCAGGAGGCCCTTGCCCACGCCCGTCTCCCCCTGGATCAGGACCGGCGGCAGCCGGCCGCGCTCGGACTGCCGCTGGAGAAGTCGCGCCGCCATCTCGCGGACCGCGATCATCCCCGGGCTCTCCCCGAGCAGTTCGGCCAAGAGCGACGGCGCCATGGGAGCGCTCATCCTACTCCGGCCGGGCGCCGAAGCTCAACGGGGTGTCCGGGACCCACAGGTGGGGCATTTTCCGCCACCGTCGCCGCGTCTTCACCCGATGGACCCAGCATGCCTCCGGAGTCATGATCTGTAACTATCTGTATTAAATTACTTTTTTCTTGTGGCACTGAGGTTGCCCCACTCCAGTGGCGGCGACGGTAGGGGCAGGTCGCCGGAGGAGGGCCGGAGATGATCGGAAGCGCTCAGGCGGTCGTGGAACGGCCCGTGGTGGAGACGGCGATGTCGAGCATGCCTCGAGGCAAGCTTCTCGCGGGCGGGGTGGCCTTCCTGGCGCTGACGGTGGGGGTGTTCTGGTGGCTGTTCACGCGGGTGCCGGGCGGCCACGCGGGGCCCGGGCTCGCGGACCTCCACTGGGGCTACTTCCTCCTTCTGCTGCTGGCGCTGCCGGTCGAGAGCGTGACGTCGGCGTCGCGCATCTGGCTCATCTGCCGCGTCCTCCATCCGGGCCTCTCGTTCTGGACCTGCATGCAGTCCGAGTTCGCCAACGTCGCGACCGCGATCCTCACGCCGTCCCAGTCCGGCGGCGGGCCGGGGCAGATCTACATGCTCAATCGCGGCGGCGGGGTGAGCGTCGGCACCGGTCTGACCGCGACCCTGATCTCGTTCATGGGGACCATGGCGGGACTGCTCCTGATGGGGCTCTACTCGCTCCTGATCTCCGGGGTCGGGGCAAGCGGGTTCCTCTTCCTGACCCCGGTGTGGGCGCTGACGGGGATCGCCGCCGCGCTCCTCCTCGGCGCCGCCTGGCCCGACCTCTGCCGCATCGTGCTCGCCGCGCTCTCGCGGGCGGTCTGGCGCGCGCTGCGTCGGCCGGCGGCGGTGGCCGACTGGTGGCCGCCCGGGGCTCCTCGCTCGGCGCCCGCCGCCGACCGGATGGACGCCACGACGGCCGGGCTGGTGGACCTGCTCTACGCGTATCGCGAGGACGTCCGGCGCTTTCTCCGCCACGGCAAGGCGTGCGCCGTGGCGGTCTGCCTTCTCAGCGTGACCTTCCTCCTGGCCCGGGCGCTCATGCCGTATCTCTGCGCCCGCTTTCTCGGCGTCGAGGGGGGCACGCTGCGGCAGATCCTGGAAGTCCAGATGGCCCTCATCTTCCTGGTCTTCTTCGCCCCGACGCCGGGGGGCGCCGGCATCGCGGAGGGGGCATCGCTCTCGATCATGGCCGACATCGTGCCGCCGGGCACCGCGCCCCTCTACAACCTGCTCTGGCGATTCTCGACGACGTACCTGGCCGCCCTGGCGGGCTTCCTCTGCCTGGGCCGGGCCCTTGCCCAGGACGCCGCGAGGATCGCGTGCCGTCAACCCCAGGCGCGGTGACCCCGCGCGCGAACGGAGGGCGCGAGCCATGACCATGGGCGACTTCGTCGTGCACCTGATCCTGGGCACCATCCTCATCATCGGCGGCTACCAGTTCTACTTCTGGTGCCAGCGGAACCCCATGCGGCCGGTCCGCGAGCTCCGCCTGTCCGTCGACGACCGCATCCCCTACTGGCCCGCGTGGGTCTGGATCTACGGCTTCTTCTACTGGCCGGGCGTGCTCTACACGAACTGGGTCCTCGAGTCGTCCCGGGAGTTCGTGTACCTCGCCCTCAGCTTCATGGGGCTCCTGGCGATGCAGATGGCGTGCTTCATCGTGTTCCCGGTCGCGACGCCGGTATCCTGGCGGGTCATCAACGGCCGGCGGACGTGGTCGGAGCGCTTCCTCGCGTTCGTCCAGCGCATCGACGACCGGGGGAACAGCTTCCCGAGCATGCACACCTCCGTCGCGACGCTGACCGCGCTCTACCTCCAGCCGCATTTTGGGGCGTGGGCATTCGTCTTCCCGGTGCTGATCGGCCTCTCGTGCCTGTTCACCAAGCAGCACTACGTGGTCGACCTGCCCGCCGGCGCCGCGCTCGGCTGGCTCGCCTATCACTTCTTCGCCATAGCCTGAGGAGGGCCGCCCCATGACCCTGCGGGAGCGCATTGAGCGCCTGTTCGAGACGCAGGTGGCCGAGTTCGCCGCGTCCCTCGAGTTCCGCGCGCTGGAGAGCGGGACTGCCACGCCGGCCGACTACGACCGGTTCCTCGCCGACGTCGTGCGGACGCACCTCAGGGCGACGGAGTACGTCGCCTTCCTCTGCGCCCTGGCGCCTCCCGCAGCGAGCGAGAGCCGGCTCCGCAACCTCCTCGAGGAGCTCCATCACCCGGGGCTTCTCCGGCAGCTGGCCGCGGGGGCGGGCCTGGGCGACCGGCTTCCCGAGCTGGAGGCGCTGGCCGCCGACGACGTCCGTCGCCTCGTGGTGGAGCCGGTGCTCTACCGGACGCTCGGGGAGCTCGGCCTCGCCGCGTTCTGCGAGATCGTGGCATTCGAGTACATGCTGGCGCGCGTGGCGGAGCGGATCGGGGCCTTCCTCGCATTGCACCGCGGGCTCGGGCCGGTGGCGCTCCGCTGGTGGACCGAGCACGCCGATGTGGACGTCCAGCACGCCGCCGAGGGGCTCGCCGACCTCGAGACCTACGCCAGCTACTACGGGCTCGGGGACGAGGACGGGCTGGCCATCGTCGAGCTGACGCTGCGGGAGAACGTGTTCCTCCGGCGATACTTCCGGGAGGCCGCGCTCGCGGCGGTGCCGGCGGGAGCGGGGGGTGCCCCGTGCGGCTAGTGAGCGCGACCGTCTACGCGCTGCGGATCCCGTTCCTTTCCTCGGTCCGCCACAGCCTCGTGGGCCGGTCGTGGAGCGACTCCGTGGTCGTTCGCGTCGTCGATGCGGACGGCGCCGAGGGGTTCGGAGAGGCGGCCCCCCGGCCCTACGTCACCGGCGAGACTCCCGCCGACGTCGTCGAGCATCTGACGCGGGCGCTCTGGCCCGCCGTCCGCGGGGCCGCACCGCCCGCCCTTCGCGCGCCCGCCGACGTCCAGGCCGTCGAGGCGCTCGTGCCCGGAGGGGGACCGGGGGCTGGACGACATCACGCGGCGCGCGCGGCGATGGAGCTGGCGATCGTCGACTGGGCGCTCCGGCGGCGGGGCGCCTCCGCGGCCACGCTGCTCCCGCCCCGCCGCGGACACGTGGTCTACGGGGGCGTGATCACCGCGGAGTCGCCGGAACAGGCGGCCCGGCAGGCTCGCTGGGCCCGGCTCGCCGGTCTCCGCCAGGTCAAGGTCAAGGTCGGACTCGGCGATGACGTCGCCCGCGTCGAGGCGGTGCGGGAGGTCCTAGGTCCCGGCGTGACGATCAGGGCCGACGCCAACGGCGCCTGGACGGCGGCCGAGGCGCCGGCGCGGGTGAGTCGCCTCGCCCGGTGCGGGGTCCAGAGCGTGGAGCAGCCGATCCCGCCCGGCTCTCCCGGCGCCTGGGGCCGCCTCCGGGCGGAGTGCCCGCTCGCTCTCGTGGCGGACGAGTCCGCGGTGACGGAGGCCGACGTGGAGGCCCTCATCGCGGCCGGCGCCGCGGACGCGGTCAACGTGCGCGTCTCCAAGTGCGGCGGCTTCGCGCGATCCGTGGCGATCGCCCGCCGCGCGGCGGCGGCCGGGCTCGAGGTCCAGGTGGGCAGCCACGTGGGCGAGACCGCGATCCTCGCGGCCGCGGGCCGCCACCTGGCGGCCGGGCTCGAGACCACGGCCTTCGTGGAGGGGTCGTACGGCACGCTGCTGCTCGTCGAGGACGTGTCGGACGACGGTCTCCGGTTCGGACACGGGGGCGAGGCGCCCCTGCTGACGGGACCGGGGTGGGGCGTGCGCGTGCGCGTCGACCGGCTCGCGCGGCATGCCGAGGCCGTCGTCGAGCTCGGGGCCTAGCGCGAGCTCGTGATGGGCGCCTGGCTCGCGGCCGGCCTTCGACTGCGGGAGTGGCGGCACGACGCCCGCTTCGAGCGGGCCACCGCGCGGCCCGATCGGGCACAGGCGACGGCCCTCCGGACGCTCCTCCGGCGGAACGCCCGCACGGCCTTCGGCCGGGAGCATGGTTTCGGCGCGATCCGCACCGCGGCGGAGTACCGGCGCGCCGTGCCGTTGCGCGACTACGAGGGCTTCCGCCCCTACGTCGACCGCATCGCGGCCGGCGAGCCGGCGGTCCTGACCGCCGAGCCGGTGACGGCGTTCTCGACGACCAGCGGCACCACGGGCGAGCCCAAGCTCGTTCCGGTGACGGCGCGCTGGCTCGGGAGCATGGCCGCACTCGTCCGTCTCTGGATGCTGCGCGCGCAGCGCGACCACCCGACGCTGTTCGACCGGGCACTGCTGACGATCGTGAGCCCGGCGATCGAGGGGCACACCCCGGCCGGCCTGCCCTACGGCGCGCTGTCCGGTCTACTTCAGCGCCGTCTCCCGCCCGGCGCCCGGTGCGCGCAGGCGGTTCCCTATGCGGCCCACCTGATCGCGGAATGCGAGGCGCGCGCCCACGTCCTCCTGCGTCTCGCGCTGGCCAGGCCGGTTTCCGTGATCGGGACCCCCAATCCGACGACGCTGATCCGGGTCGCCGAGGTCGCCCGCCAGCGCGCCGACGCGCTGCTCCGGGCGATCCACGACGGCACGCTCGGCATCCCGTGGCCCGCCGTCCACGAGGAGCCGGGCTGGGACGCCCGGGCGGTCCGGCGAGCCCTCGCGGCGCGGCTCCGGCCCGATCCCGGCCGGGCCCGCGCGCTGACGGCGGCCGCCCGCCGGCGCGGGGCGCTCCGGCTCCGGGACGCGTGGCCCGAGCTCACGCTCATCGGCTGCTGGCTCGGCGGCTACCCCGGGCACCACACGCGCCGACTGCCCCCGGACTACGGAGACGTGCCGCTGCGGGATCTCGGGCTCGTGGCGAGCGAGGGGCGCGTCACGCTACCCCTGGCGGACGGATCGGCCGCGGGCGTGCTCGCCATCGAGTCCGGGTTCTACGAGTTCGTCCCCGAGGAGTCGATGGAGGCCGAGGCTCCCCCGATCTGCCTCGCGCACGAGCTCGAGGTCGGCCGCCGCTACGACGTCGTCCTCTCCGGGACGAACGGCCTGTACCGGTACGACCTCAACGACGTGGTAGAGGTGCGCGGGCGCCACCGCGGGACGCCCCTGGTCGCCTTCGTCCGCAAGGGCCGGGACATGACGAGCCTCACCGGCGAGAAGCTCCACCTGAACCACGTGCGGGCCGCCGTCCGGGAGGCCGAGGGCGCGGCGGGGATCGAGGTCTGGCAGTTTCGCCTGATCCCCGACGTCGACGCCTGCCGCTACGATCTCCTCGTCGAGTTCCACGGCGCCGGCTTCGACAAGAGCGGGCCGCGGACGTTCGCGCGGGCGGTCGACGAGGCGCTCGGCCGGCAGAACGTCGAGTACGCCGCCAAGCGCCGCTCGCGCCGGCTCGGGCCGCCGCGCCTCCACGTCATGCGGGCCGGGTGGGCGGAGCGGCAGTGCCGGGCCGATTTCGCGCGCGGCCGCCGTGAGGTGCAGCACAAGTGGCCCGCGATCCGGGCCGACTGGGACCCCGAGAGCCGGGCGGAGGTGATGGAGACATGGGACGCGGAACCGATCGCGGGCGAGCGGCGGGCGGGATGAGCGCGGCGGGGCGACTGCTCCAGGGGCTCGGGCTCTGGATCCTCGTCGGTGGGCCGATCCTGGCCTGGTGGCCTGCCGCGCTCCGCCTCCCGGAGCTCTGGCTGGTCGTCGGGCTGAGCCTTCTCGCCAACGTCCTGCAGCCCGCCTATCGCCTCTTCACGGCGAGGCCGCGCGAGGATCACGGGACGTTCCTGCAGATCATGCTGACCGTCTATCTGAGCCAGGCCCTCGCGCTGGCGGAGCTGGTCGTCCGCGGCTCTCGGCGGCCCCCGTTCGGTGCGATCAGCTGGATCGCGCTCGGCGCGATGCTCGCCGGGCTCGCGCTCAGAACCTGGGCGGTGTCCACGCTCGGGCGCTTCTTCACCCTGCCCGTGACGGTGCGTCCGGCGCAGCCGGTGATCGACGGGGGGCCGTACCGGCTCATCCGGCACCCGAGCTATCTCGGGGCGCTCGTGGCGTTCGTGGCGAGCGCGGTGCTCCTGGGCAGCTGGATCGCGGCGGCGATCGGAGGCGTGACCCTGTCGCTGGCGTTCCGGCGCCGGATCCGCCACGAGGAGCGGCTGCTCGAGGCGGGGCTCCCGGGCTATCGGGACTACGCGGCCCGGACGGGAGCGATGCTCCCGCGGCTGGGCGGACTCCAGGCGCTCCTGAGGGGGAGCTCGTGACCGCACGCGACGGTCCGGGCTCCGACTGAATCCCGCCGCGAGGACTCCGCTAGTCCCGGAAGTGGCAGGCCACCTGGTGGGTGCCCGCCTTGAGGGGCGGTTCCTGGTCCTGGCAGATCCCCGGCACCTGGCGGATCCGGCAGCGCGTGTGGAAGTGGCAGCCCGCCGGCGGCCGGATCGGGCTCGGGACGTCGCCCTCCAGCAGGATCCGCTGGCGCTTGACCTCGGGGTCGGGGATTGGCACCGCCGAGAGGAGGGCCTCGGTGTAGGGGTGGCGCGGGTTCGCGTAGAGGTCCTTCGAGGTGGCCACCTCGACGATCTTGCCGAGGTACATGACCGCCACGCGCGTGCTGATGTGCTCGACGACCGAGAGGTCGTGGGCGATGAACAGGTACGTCAGGTTGAACTGCTTCTGGAGGTCCTCCAGGAGGTTGATCACCTGCGCCTGGATCGACACGTCGAGGGCAGAGACCGGCTCATCGCAGACGATGAGCTTCGGGCTCACCGCGAGCGCCCGGGCGATGCCGATGCGCTGCCGCTGGCCCCCCGAGAACTCGTGGGGATAGCGGCGCATGTGGTCCGCGTGGAGGCCGACGGTCTCCAGGAGGTGGGCGACTTTCTCCTCGCGCTCCCGCCGGCCCTTGGCCAGCTTGTGGATGATGAGCGCCTCGCCCACGATGGAGCCCACGGTCATCCGCGGGTTCAGCGACGCGTAGGGGTCCTGGAAGATGATCTGGAGATCGCGCCGGAGCGCCCGGAGCGAGCGCTTGTCCATGGTCGTGACGTTTTTGCCCTCGAACCACACCTCGCCCGCGGTCGGCTCGATGAGGCGTAGGATGCACCGGCCCGTGGTCGACTTGCCGCATCCCGACTCGCCGACGAGCCCCAGCGTCTCGCCGGCGTTGATCTCGAACGAGATGCCGTCGACGGCGTGGACGCGTGCGACCTCCCGGGAGAAGAGGCCGCCCTTGATCGGGAAATACTTGACGAGGTTCCGGACGCGGAGCAGCGGCTCGGCCATTCGTGTTCTCCCCCGCTAGTACAGCCAGCACGCCACCTTGTGGCCCGGTTTGACTTCCTTGAGCGGCGGTTCCTTCTCCGTGTACATGGGCTTGACGAACTGGCACCGCGGGGCGAAGCGGCACCCTTGCGGCAAGTTGAGCAAGCTCGGGACGACCCCTGGGATCGCCTCCAGCCGCTTCTTCTGGATCGCGGCGGTGTCGATCCGCGGGATGGATCGGAGGAGCCCCTGCGTGTAGGGGTGGAGCGGCTCCTTGAAGAGCTCCTTGACGGAGGCCTCCTCGACCACCTTGCCCGCGTACATCACCATGACCCGCTGCGCGGTCTCCGCGATGACCCCCATGTCGTGCGTGATCAGAAGGACGGCCATCCCCAGCTTGGCCTTGAGCTCGTTGAGCAGCTCGAGGATCTGCGCCTGGATGGTCACGTCGAGGGCCGTCGTCGGCTCGTCGGCGATCAGGAGCTTCGGGTTGCACGAGAGCGCCATCGCGATCATCACGCGCTGGCGCATGCCGCCCGAGAGCTGGTGCGGATACTCCTTCACGCGGCGTTCCGCGTTCGGGATGTGCACCAGCTTCAGCATCTCGACCGTCTTGTCCATCGCGTCGCGGCGGTTCAGGCCTTCGTGGAGCCGGAGCGCTTCCGCGATCTGCTCGCCCACCGTGAACACGGGGTTGAGCGAGGTCATCGGCTCCTGGAAGATCATCGAGATCTCTTTGCCCCGGATCTTCCGCATCTGCGCCGAGGGCAGGTCGAGGAGGCTTCGTCCGCCGTAATGGATGGTGCCCTCGACGATGC
>DATBGA010000144.1:0-18956 GCA_036558225.1 Candidatus Methylomirabilota bacterium
GTCCGCTCGCGCCCGCGCCTGGGAGGCCGTTGCCGCCGGCGGGCCACCGCTCCTGGTCGGGCGCAGAGCGACGGACAGAGCGCGACGGTGGCGAAGGCGTGGACGTCGGGACGCGCGCCGAGAGCGCGAGCCTCCATCGCCGGGAGCCCGAGCGGCGCGTGCCCTCGCGTTCATCCGGGAACCGCCCGGCCTCCCGGCAATCGCGCCCAGGTCGTGGCGTCGACGACGAGCCGTGTCCCTGCCGCTTTTTTTTGGCCCACTGTGACTCAACACGTGACAAGGCTTGCGGGAGCCTTTCCGCTTCGGGACGTCAGCGCGGCGGTCGCGTGCGCGGGCGCGTTCGCGCTGTGGGCGCTCGCCCTGTCGCTCCTGGTGGTGTAGCGAGGAGATCTCGAGGTCGAGGTCTCACGCGCTCCGATCTCCCGCGGGCCGCCGGCATCGGGCGGAGACCCGCGCGTGGCCATGACCAGACGCCATGCTAGAATCCCCGGGGCCACGGGGGGATGACGGCATGTTCGGGCCAGGCACGCGGGCGTACCGCGGCGCTTGACCGGGAGCACGGAGTCGGTCGCGTCCTCCCGGTCCGCAGCACCGATCCGGATCGCGCTCACGTCGCCTCCGCCGGATGTCGGGCCTCCGGCGTCGAGCGTCTGCGCGCGGCGCCCTTCCTTCCGCCCCGCCTCCGGCACCGGGCCCGGCGCGCGCCGTGAGGCTCCTCGTTCCGAACTCGCGCAACGCCCAGGCCTATGCGCTGATCCGGAGTCTTCGCAGCCGGGCGGAGCGGATCGTCGCGCTCGCGGAACGGCGGTGGCCCGGGGAATCGTGGCTGGCCCACGGGGCATTTGCTCGAGAGGTGGACCGTCGCATCGCCACGACCTGGCCCATGGATGCGTGGGAGCGGGGTCCCCGCGGTGCCGCCAACGCTCCGGCCGAGGGGCGGTATCTCGCCGAGGTAGAGCGCGTGTGCGAGGAAGAGCGGATCGACTGGGCGTTCCCGTCCGTCGAGGGGACGATCTACGTCTTCGCCAGGAATTGCGCCCGTCTGCTGCGCCGCGGCGTGTCGCTCGTGTGTCCGCCGCTCGAGGTCGTGGAGCGCGTCAACGACAAGCTTGACTGCATGCGCCACCTGGCTGAGGCCGGGGTCGTCGTTCCCCGCAGCCTGGCGCTCTCCGCTGACTCGCTGCGGGAGGCGGCCGCCGAGCTCGGCTTTCCGCTGGTGGTGAAGCCGCGGCGGGCGAGCGCCTCCCGAGGCGTTCACGTGATCCGCGACCTCGACGGGCTCCGGTGGGCGCACGGGGCGCTGGAGAAGCGCTACGGAGATCCGATGGTCCAGGAGTACATCCCGGGACCCCTCGATGGCGGCTTCCTCCGCGTGATCGGGGTGGCCGACTCGACGGGCACGGTGCTGGGGCTCCATGTCGCCCGAACGCTCCTCACGCTCTTTCCGGATGCCGTGCTGCCGCCCGCCGTCGCCCGATCCGAGCGGCACGAGGGCGTCGCCGCGGTCACCGCCGGCGCCGTGAAGGCCCTCGGCATCACCGGCCCCTTCCTCCTCCAGTTCAAGGTGGACTCGAGGGACGGCAGGCCGAAGCTCCTCGAGGCGAACTGCAAGCTGTCCTACCGAGTGTGGACCGCGATGGCCGATGGCATCGACGTGCCACGGCTGGCCCTCGACGTCGCCGCCCGGAGGGAGGTCCGAGCCGTGGAACCGGCCCGCGTCGGCACGGTCTTCGTCAACCAGATCGAGCTTCTCCTCGCCAGGCTGCTGCACCCCGGGCGCGCCAAGACTGTTGCGGCGATCGTGCGGGAAGGGCCGCGCGTGATCGATCCGTACGTCGCACACTTTGCGCGTCATCCGACGGTGAGCGCCCGGTGGTGGGCGATCTTCCTCGGGTTCGCGCTCAAGGAGCGACTGATCCGGCGGCTGCGCAAGGCGGGGCCCCGGGGCCAGAGGTGAGCGGCGTCGGACAGGCTCGTTCGTCGCGGTTGACGGCTCGGAAGCCCGTCCGTATCCTTCGACTTCGTGACGTCCACGGCGCGTGTCTCCACCGGCCTGCCTCGGCTGGACGCGATGCTGGGGGGCGGGCTCCTGCCCGGCACCTTGACCGTCGTCTACGGCGCGACGGGGATCGGGAAGACCCACCTCGGGCTGACGTTCGCCCACCACGGGCGAGCGGCCGACGCGGCGCCCGGCCTGGTCGTCGACATGAACGCCCGGGGTGATTCCCAGCAGCACGGCCCGTACGCCGGGCGGCTCTTCGGCTGGACGCTCCGACGCTGGACCCACGCCGTCCTGCCGATGGGCGACCCGTATCCACCGGCGGGCGAGCTGGGCGCCCACTACCTCGACGCCTTCCCCTGGGTCGGCCGGCGGAGCGACTACGAGGTCGCCACGCCCGAGAGCCGCGAGTTCGACTGGGGCTGGAAGGCGGCGTACGCGCGCGCGCTTTACACGGCCCGTCCCTTCTTCTACTTCCACTTCGCCAACGGCTCGCGGCGGGTCGTCGTGGACGGGATCGAGCCGCGCGAGAGCGACGACTCGATCCAGGCGTACATCGTGGACGATCTCTACCGGAAGATCATCCATCGCGACGCCGAGACGCTCGGGATGGAGATCTGCCTGCCGGTGTGGCAGCACCGGGATTTCATCGACGGCCACCGGTACGACCACGAGGCGATCACGACCCTCTTGCTGGTCACGACCGAGGAGACGCGGCTCGAAGACCTCGTCTCGCGTAAGGTGACGGCGGGGGACATCGGGGCGGTGGCCAACACGGTGCTCCTGCTCGGGCGCGAGAAGGTGGGACTCCGCGTCGGACGCTTCGTCGCTGTCGCCAAGCACCGCGGCAGCGCCATGAGCGACGAGATCGTGGAGTATCGCGTCGGCGAGCAGGGACTCGTCTTCGACTGATCCCGCCGGGCGCATGGCTGCGCCGACCGCCGTGTCACGGCCGCTGGCCCGCGAAGACCTCGAGCGCGCGCGGGACCTGGCCTTCCGCCGGGCGCACACGCGCCGCGTGGAGAGCGAGCGCGACGCCCTCGCCTTCGTCGAGGAGGTCGGCATCTGCTCCACCTTCTATCGCTTCCCCGAGGGAGTCGGGTGCCTCTGGGAGGCGGTCGTCGGCCGGCGCGATCCGCGGTGGCCCCGTCGCTCGCACCACGACGCCGGGGTGGGGCTCACCTGGGAGCTCAAGGACCGCCTCCCCGCGCGCCGCGCCGTCTACTACGGGAAGCTCCTCAAGGGGCGGCCCGTGCTCGTGGCCCTCGACGTCTTCCCCGCCTTCTACGCCCTGATCCGGGGCCGGCAGCGCGCGCGTGACTACCGCCTCGAGTACGAGGCGGGCCGCCTCTCCCACGGCGCCAAGCGGCTCATGGACGTCCTGGTCCGCCGGCACCCCCTCTACACCCGCGAGTGGCGCGCCGAGGCGCTCATGCTGGACCCTGACTCCACGCGCGGTTTCGAGCGCGCGGTGGCGGAGCTCCAGCAGGCGCTCTTCGCGGTGAAGACGGAGGAGCGCTACGACCCGTCGTTCTCGTATCGCTGGGACCTGGTCGAGGCCTGGCTTCCGGACGCCGTCCGGGAGGGTCGGCGCCTGAGCCGCCCCGCGGCGCTTCGCCGCCTGGTCGGCCGCTATCTCGGCGGCGCCGCCTGGGGCTCGGTGCGGCGGATCGCCCGCCTCTTCGGGGTGCCGGCGGACGAGGTGCGGCGCGCGGTGGCCGCCCTGGCGCGGGCCGGAGAGGTGGAGCGGGCCGTCCCCGGGCTGCCGGCGGACTGGGTCGTTCATCGCGCCGTCCGGCGGTCCGCCGGATCCGGCCCGCCCTGACGGCATGGAGCCGCCCGCCGGCTTCCGGTACATCGACGCCCACACCCATCTCCACCCGCCCCGGCTCTTCGCCGCCATCCGCCGGTGGTTCGAGGAGCATTCCGACTGGAATCTCCGCGGCCCCACCGAGCCGGACGAGGTGGTCGCCGTCCTCCGCGCGGCCGGGGTCGAGCGGTTCGCCTTCTTCTCGTACGCCCACCGGCCCGGGATGGCGCGGGAGCTGAACCGCTGGATCCGCGACACGGCCGCCCGCTTCCCGGACGGGATCCCGCTCGGTACCGTCCACGCCGGGGACGACGACCCGGGCGCCGTCGTGGACGAGGCGTGCGGGGCCTGGGGGCTGGCGGGCCTGAAGGTGCACACACAGGTCCAGCGGTTCCATCCGGACGACCCGCGGATGCTGCCCGTCTACGCGCGGCTGGTCGAGCTGGACCGCGTGCTCGTCATCCACGTGGGGACGGGACCCCACACGAACGAGTTCACGGGCCTGGCGCGCTTCGAGCGGGTGCTCGAGCGGTTCCCGGGTCTCCGGGCGTCGATCTGCCACATGGGGGCGTTCGAGACCCGCGCGGCGCTCCAGCTTCTCGATCGCTACCCGCGGCTCCACCTCGACACGACCATGGCGATGACCGAGGCGTCGCTACCGTACACGGGGATCGACCCGGCGGTCGTCCGCGACGCCGATCTGCTCCGCCACGCGGACCGGATCCTCTACGGCAGCGACTTCCCGAACCTTCCGTACCCGTACGAGGCGGAGCGGGCGGGACTCTGGGCCCGCGACCTCCCGATGGAGATCTACCGGCGGATCTTCTACGAGAATGCCCGCGCGTTCTTCGGGGTCAGGCTTTGACTTCCCGATAATTCCTCGACGCACCGCATCACGAAATGTCGGGAAGTCAAAGTCTGACCCCGGCCAGATAGCGGGTCACCTCGTCGACCGGCAGCACGTCGCCCAGGTCGAGCTCGATGTCGAGCAGGTTGACCTCGTGGAAGATCTCGCAGCGCTCTCCGACCGCCTCGCGCGGCACGATGACCCGGAAGCTGTCGGTGGCGTCCCGGCACGTCGCGTAGACGCAGTGGCTCGTGCTCACGCCGGTGACGATCAGGGTGTCGACGCCCTGGGCCGAGAGCATCTCGTGCAGATTCGTGCCCTTGAAGGCGGACGCGTAGCGCTTCCGGAGGAGCAGCTCGCTCGGGCGGCGCTCGATCCTCGGGTCGAGCTCGAGGAGCTTCTCGTCGCCGGGGCCCAGGTGGAGCGCGTTCTTGGCGTCGTGCGGGGAAGGAGGAGCCGCCGGATCGTACGCCCAGGTGGTGAAGACCGTGAAGATGCCGGCCACCCGGGCCGCCGCCAGGACGCGGGCGGTGGCCTCCACAACGGAGTCGACCAGGCTCCCGACCTCGGGGCGCCTCGGGTCGGTCCAGGCGAGGGCGAGATCGATGACGACGAGGGCGGGACGCCGTCCGAAGCCGACCGGACCGCCCCAGCCGCGTCGACGGTAGCGCTCGCGGAGCGCGGCGAGATGGGCCCGCAGCGGCGCGCGCAGGGCATCGGGCAGGCGCAGGTCGTCGGAGCCGAAAGCGAGTCGCTGGCCTTCCGCGTCGGTCATGAGCCTCCTCGGCGTCCTAGCGAGGTTGTGCCGCGCGGACCAGCGCGAGCGTCTCGTCGACGCTGTCGCTTGCGGTGATGGCCCGGACCACGACGTCGTCGAGGACCCGCTCCCACGGGGCGAGCGCCTCGGGGACGGCGGCGGCGGACTCGGCGATCACGGCCGTCGCGCTCGGTGGCACGCCCATCCGCGCGAAGTGGTCGGCGTAGGCGGGAATCGCGGCGTACCGCTGCCCTTCCGCCTCGATCCGCTCCGTGCTCCCCGGCCCGACGGCGACCCGGACGTAGGTCGCCAGACGGGGCGGGCGTCGACCGGCGGCCGCGGCGCCCGCGCGCACCCACTCGGCGGAGGTCTTGGCGTGCTCGGGCGTCAGCCAGTTCAGCAGCACGCCGTCGGCTATCTCGCCGGCGAGCCGGCACATGCGCGGCCCGAGGGCCGCGACGTAGAGCCTCGCCGTGAGCTGGGATCGCAGGGCGCCGATCCCCTCTCGCACGCGCGCGAGGGCTCCAGGGTTCGGGCTGCCCACCCCGAGCAGGAGGCGATCGACCGGAAGGGCGTTCGAGCGGACGGCGACGACGATGCGGGCCGGGCCCGTGGTGTGGAGCGGCACCACGCCGACCCCGAGCGGAATGCGGTCGGTCTCGGTCGCCGCCTGGGCGAGCACGGCCAGCCCGTCGACGGGGCCAGGATAGTTCACCCAGAAGGAGGCGTACCCCAGGGACTCGACGTTCCGGGCCGCGGCGCGGATGACCTCGGGCGCCACGCCGGCGTGGAGCGCGAAGCCCCGTCCCATCAGCAGCCCCCTCGGCGGGCGTTGCTCACGGCCGCGATTATCGAGCGTCCGCCGGCGCGCGGCAAGGCACCGTCGCCGGCCGCGCGGAGCCTTCGGGCCCCGCCGCGCCCCGTCCTCCAGGTTCCGCCAGGGGGCCTTCCGCGGTGTCGTACAATTCTGCCGACGCCGCATGTGGTCGGGAAACAGACGTCCTCGTGTCCCTCGTCACGCGCGCCGGCCGGCCATGGCCGCGCCCCGCCCCGAATCCCGCGGGAACCGGGGCCGTCGCCCGTGAGCCCGAGACGGGGAGGGAGCCGGGTCCGCTACTGGGAGTACCGCCGGGCCCTCTCGACCCCGACGGCCAACGACGCCCGCGGTGCCGGCTCGCGGCGCGCGCGGCCCCGGCACCGGTCGCTCGGGGAGCTCGGTCGGGCGTTCTGGACGTTGCTCGGCGGCGTCCGGCCGACGATCGTCATCTCGCTCGTGGCGGTGACGATCTCGGGCGCGCTGCGCCTCGTGCCGCCCGCGGCCACGGGCTTCGCCCTGGACACCGTGCTCGGTCAGCGTCGCATGCCCGAGCTCCTGAGCAGGATCGGCCTGCCGGGGAGCTCGCGCGAGCTCCTGGTGCTGATCGCGGCCGGGCTCGCGTCCGTGGCGGTTCTGTCGGCAGTGATCGGCACGTGGGGCCGCTATCTCAGCGCCCTCGCCACCCGCCGCCTCCAGTCCCGGCTTCGTCGCCGGGCGTTCGCGCACGCGATCCGCCTGCCGGTCCACCGGCTCCGCGCGTACCAGTCCGGCGGGCTGACGAGCTTCCTGCGGGAGGACGTGAGCGGCGCCGCGAACCTGCTCGGCGCCGTGATCTATCAGCCCTGGCGGGCCACGATCCAGCTCGTCGGCACGGTGGCGGCCCTCGCGTTCATCGAGTGGCGGGTCCTGGCCGTCATCGTTCCCCTGCTGCCCCTCGTGTACGTCGCCCACCGCCGGTGGCTCCGGCAGATGCGTCCCGTCCTGCGGGATACCCGCCTGCTGCGCCGCCGCGTCGACGCGCGCGTCACCGAGGTGTTCGCCGGCATCCGGGTGATCCGCAGCTTCGGCCGTCATCGCACGGAAGCGGGGCGGGACGCGCGCGACAAGCACCTGAGCCTCCGGATGGAGATGCTGACGTGGTGGATGGGCGCCGCGGTGGACGTCGCCTGGTCGCTGCTGATCCCCCTGGTGGTGGCGACCGTGGTCTGGTACGGCGGCAGCCGCATCCTGACCGACACGGCGGCGGTCGCGGCCGGAGCCCTGGATCCGGCGAAGGCCTTCACGACCGGCAGCCTGGTGACGCTCTTGTTCTACCTCTCGATGCTGCTCGAGCCCCTCGGCGTGCTCGCGGGCGCGGCGAGCGGCGCCCAGGACGGCCTGGCCGCGCTCGATCGCGTCCTGGACGTCCTGGAGGAGGACCTCGAGCTCCCGGGCGCCAGCGGCACGCTGGCGCCGCGCCCGGAGGAGGTCGCCGGGCGGTTCACGCTGCGCGGGGTGAGCTATCAGTACCCGGGACGGCGCCTCCCGGCCGTCCAGGGCGTCACGCTCGACGTCCCGGCCGGCCACGTCGTCGCCCTCGTCGGCCCGAGCGGCGCGGGAAAGTCCACGCTCTGCGACCTCATCGCGCGCTTCCACGACCCGACCGAGGGCGTGATCGAGCTCGACGGGATCGACATCCGGAAGATCGATCTCCAGTGCTACCGGCGGCTCATCGGCGTGGTCGAACAGGACGTGTTCCTGTTCGAAGGGACGATCGCCGAGAACATCGCCTACGGCGCTCGCGACGCCACGCCGGCGGCGATCGCCCGGGCGGCCGAGACGGCGCTGGCGGCGAGGTTCATCGAGGAGACGGACGACGGCTACGAGACGCTCATTGGCGAGCGGGGAGTGCGCCTGAGCGGCGGACAGCGCAAGCGGATCGCGATCGCGCGGGCGCTCCTGACCGACCCCCGCGTCCTCATCCTCGACGAGGCGACGAGTGAGCTGGACGCGGCGAGCGAGCGGCGGGTCCACCGGAGTCTCGCGTCGCTCATGCGCGGGCGCACGGTGTTCGTCATCGCGCATCGCCTCAGCACGGTGGCGCACGCAGAGCTGATCGTGCTCCTGGACCGCGGCCGCGTCGTCGACCAGGGCCGTCACGCCGAGCTCCTGGCGCGGAGCGCGCCCTACCGCGCGCTCGTGGAGGCGCAGCTCCTCGACCTCGAGCGGCCCATCCCGGAGGATGAGCCGGCCGACGACCCCCGGGCCTGAGCGACGCCGCGCGCCTCCCTCCAGCCGGGCGGCCCGCCGTCCGTCGCCGGCCCACGGGACCCCGACGGCACGCGCGGCCGCGGGCGCCCAGCGTATTCGACGGCGAGCGGCGGACTGCCATAGAATGCGCGTGTGCGGGCGCTGTTTTGGCTCCTGATCGGGACCGTCGTCTACACGTACCTGGGCTATCCGGCGCTGCTCTGGCTGACGGCCCGCGCCGGAGGCCGCCGGCCCCGGAGCGCCCCCGTCGATCCCGCCTCGCTTCCGCGCGTGTCCATCCTGCTGTGCGTGCATAACGAGGCCGGATGGCTGGCGCGCCGCCTGGAGAACCTCCTGGCACTTCGATACCCCCGGGACCACATGGAGATCGTCGTCGGCTCGGACGGCTCCACGGATGCGACGGCCTCCGTCGCGCGCTCGTTCGAGAAGGAGGGAGTGCGACTCCTCGAGGCCGGCGAACGCCGCGGTAAGACGTCACTCCTGAACGATCTGATCACCATCGCGTCGGGCGAGGTGGTCGTGTTCACGGACGCGAACGCCCGGTTCGGGGAGGATGCTCTCCGGTATCTGGTCGAGCCCTTCGCGTCTACTGGTGTGGGCTGCGTGGTCGGGGAGCTTGTGTACGTCAACGGGGAGACGGCCGTCGTCCGCGCGGGGGAGGGGCTCTACTGGCGCTTCGAGAACGCGATCAAGGAGATGGAGGGCTCGTTCGGCAAGACGGTCGTCGCGACCGGGGCGATCTACGCCATGCGCCGCAGCCTGTGCCGGCCGCTTCCGTCGGCGGTGTCCGATGACTCGCTCAACCCCCTCCTGGTGCTGGCCGCCGGCTACGACGTGATCGTCGAGCCCAGGGCCCAGGCGTTCGAGAACGCGGCCACCAGCCTGCGCGAGGAGTTCCACCGCAAGGCTCGGATGGTCACGCGACAGCTCGGTGCGCACCGGCGGGTGGGCTTCTTCTTGAAGCCGCTCCGGCTCGGCCTCGCGGTGCGGCTGGTCAGCCACAAGCTGCTTCGCTGGCTTGCGCCCGTGCTCCTGCTGGCGGCGCTCCTGGTCGACCTGGCCTTGCTCGACGGATGGATCTACCGCCTGGCGGCCGCCGGAGGCATCGCGGGCCTGGTTGCCTTCGCCCTCGGCGCCGTTGCCATCGCGCTGGGCTACCGCGTTCCCGCAGCCCTGCGTCTCTGGGTGTACTTCTGCCTCGTGAACGTTGCCGCGATGAAGGGGATCGCCGACTTCCTCCGGGGCCGACAGCGCGCCATCTGGACGGCCAGCCCGAGCACGCGATGACGCCGGGCGCGCCCGGGGAGCCGGGGGTGTCTGTCATCGTCCCCGTGCGTGACAACCCCGCGGGCGTCCGGGCGCTGCTGGAGCGACTCGACGCCCAGACGCTCGGGCCCGACCGGTTCGAGGTGGTGATCGGGGACGACGGGTCGCGGCCGGGATCGCTCGCGGGCGTCCCCACGGCCGACGGCCGCGTCCGTGTCGTCGCCGGCCCTCCGCGCACCTCGTACGCGGCCCGGAATCGAGCCGCCGCCGCCGCGCGCGGCGCCGTGCTCGCGTTCATCGACAGCGATTGCCTGCCCGACGCCCGGTGGCTGGAGGAGGGGCTGGCGGCCCTGGAGGGGGCGGACATCGTCGCGGGCGAGGTGTCCTTCATCCCGCCCGCCCGGCCCACCGTGTGGTCGCTGCTGACGATCGACACGTTCCTGGACCAGGAGCGCAACGTCCGCCGCTCCCGCGCGGTCACCGCGAACCTGCTGGTCCGGCGGGGCGACTTCGAGGCCTGGGGGCGGTTCGATCCGAGGCTGGCCTCCGGCGGTGACTTCGAGTTCGTCCTGCAGGCGGTGGGTCGCGGGGCCCGCCTGGCGTACGCGCCCAGGGCCGTCGTCTACCATCGGACGCTCGACGATGGCCGGGCGTTCCTGCGCAAGGTGTGGAGGACGAACCGGTGGGCGGGGATCCGCCGCGCGAGGGCCGGATACCTGGTCTGGCTCCGGAGCGCCTTGAGCGTCGTGCCGGTGCTCGGCGTCATGCTCGCCCGTCGTGAGGTGCTCCGTCCAGCCCGACGACTCGCGCACGCACGCCTCCGCGCGGCCGGTCTCACCGTGGGCTGGCGGACCGAGCTGCGCGCGTTGGCGATCCTGTACGGGCTGGTCGGCTACGTCTCCAGCTTCGCCCGGCTGTGCGGATGGCTGGCGTCTTTCCGGATCGACGGGGAGGAAGGCTGCTCGGCCCTTGCCAGGCTCTCGTCGGACGAGGCCGGCGCGCGAGGCCGTCGCGGGTGATCGTCGTCGCGAGGAGCGTGGGACGTCTCGCGAACCGTCTGCTGTTATTCGCGCACTTCATGGCGCTGCCATCGGCGAGATCCTGGACCACGTGAGCGCTCGGCGAGCTCCGTCGCCCGAGTGACTCCGGTCCCGATCATGCGGCGCCCTGCACGTCCGCCGGCCGTGGCCAGGGTCACGCTCGAGCGGCACGAGCCGCTACGGCCACTTCTCGCCGCGGCCGCGGAGACGGTCGAGGGCCCGGTCTGGCTGGTCGGCGGCGCGGTCCGCGACCTGCTCATCGGGCGGACGCTGAGCGACGTCGACCTCGCGCTTCCGGGCGGGAGCGTCGCGATCGCCCGCCGCCTGGCCCTCCGGCTGGACGGCGCGTTCGTCCCACTCGGCGAGCCTCACGGCATGGCGCGCGTGGTCCTGCCCGGTCCGCCGGCGCGCCACGTCGACCTGGCCGACTTCCGGGGGCCGAGCCTCGCCGAGGACCTGGCGGGGCGCGACGTCACCATCGACGCCCTCGCCGTCGACCTCGGCGCGCTGCTCCGGGGGCCGGCAGAGATCCAGGATCCGACCGGCGGCCTAGTCGACCTAGCCGCGCAGCGACTCCGGGCGTGTCGCTCGACGGCGTTCGCCGACGACCCTGTCCGCGTTCTCCGCGTCCTGCGGCTCGGCCACCAGCTCGGCTTCACGGTCGAGCCGGAGACGGAGGCGCTGGCGCGGGCGGGAGCGCCGGCGCTCGGCTCCGTCTCGGCCGAGCGCGTCCGCGACGAGCTGACCCATTTGCTCCGCCTGGGGCGCGTCGGTGCCGCCGTGCGTCAGGCCGACGCGTGGTCCTGTCTCGCCGTGATCCTGCCGGAGATGGAGGCGATGCGCGTGGCGACGCAGTCCCTCCCGCACCGCTTCACCGTGTGGGAGCACTCGCTGCGGGCGCTCGAGGCGGCGGACTCGCTGCTCGGCGACCTGGCCCTCCTGGCTCCCCACGACGCGCGTGCGGCCGCGTCGCTCGCGGAGCCGATGGGGAGCGGTCTCACCCGGCGGGAGGTGTGGAAGCTGGCCGTGTTGCTCCACGACGTGGCGAAGCCGGAGACGCGGAGCGTCGACGCCGACGGGCGCACGCGGTTCATCGGCCACGATCGGATCGGCGCCGAGCGCGTCTCCGCGATCGCGACGCGGCTGCGCTGGCCCGGCCGCGCGGCGGAGGTGCTGGCGCGGCTCGTGCGTCACCACCTGCGGCCGATGCATCTCGGCATGCTGGACGAGATCACCCGGCGGGCGCGGTACCGGTTCCACCGCGACGTCGGGGAGGAGGTGCCGGCCCTGGTCTGCCTCACCGTCGCGGACGCCGCCGGCACCGACGGCCGGGCGCCCGGCCTCGTTTATCGCGGGGAGACGCGGGCCCTGCTGGAGTCGCTCCTGGCCAGCGAGGAGCCCGCGGCCCGCGAGGCCGAGGCGCCGCCCCTCGTGCGGGGCGACGAGGTCATGGCCGCGCTCGGGCTCGCTCCCGGGCCGCGCGTGGGCCTGGCGCTCCGGCGCGTCCGCGAGGCCCAGGCGCTTGGCCTGGTCCGGACGCGCGAGGAGGCGCTCGCATGGCTCACCCAGGTGCCGTCGCCGGACGACGAGGCGTGACGCGTGCGGCCGAGTCCGGACGAAACCCGACGGACCGCGCCGGAGCGCGTGCTACCATCTCCGGAGTCGGCCTGCCAAACAGAACGATGACAGCGGGAATCGAGCAGTGCGCCTGACCGAGACGGCGATTCCCGCCGGCTCGATCCCCCGGACCCAGCCCGCGTCTGACCCGATGCGCCTCCTCGTCACGAATCCCTGGAACGGCCAGGCCTACTGCGTGCTCCGCAGCCTGCGCGCGCACGCGAGCCGCGTGATCGCGACCGTGTATCGGGAGCACGGCGCGCTCGGCCGTCTCGCTCCGGCCGCCGTCTCGCGCTTCGTCGACGGGGTGTACCCGGTGCCGCTCGCGATCCAGGACTGGCGGCGCGGCGCGCTCGAGGAGGAGAACACCGCCCAGGAGGAGCGCTACATCCGCGCGGTGCTCGACATCTGCGCGCGCGAGCGCCTCGACACGGTCTTCCCGTCGTGGGACCCCGAGGTCCTTCTGCTCTCGAAGAACAAGAGCCGGCTGGCCGATCGGGGCATCACGGTCCCGGTCCCGGAATGGGCCGTGCTGCGTCGGGCGATGGACAAGCACGCGCTGATCGAGGCGGCCAGCCAGCTCGGGTTCGCCTGTCCCCGCACGTACTTGCCGGGGGCGCCCGAGGACGCCGCCGAGCTCGGCAAGCGCCTGGACTATCCGGTCGTCGTGAAGCCGCGCTTCTCCGTGAGGGGTCGCGGTTCGTATCTCGTGACCGACCCCGTGAAGCTGGTGGAGACCGTGCGGCAGGTCCAGCCGACCTTCGGGATGCCGCTGCTGCAGGAGTGGATCCCGGGCGGGCTCGACCAGCGCATCAGCGTGGCGGTCACCCTGGATCGCGACGGCCGTCCGGTCACCGTGCACGCGCGCCGGCATCTCCGGACCGTGCTGCGATCCTTCGTCTCGCTGCCGTGCGCGCAGGCCTCCTGCACGGAGTTGCCCGTGGTCGGCGACGCGATTCGCCTGCTGCAGGCCCTGGGATACGTCGGGCACGCGCGGGTGCAGGTCAAAGTGGATCCCCGTGACGGCGTGGCCAGGCTCATGGAGATCAACTGCCGGCCCGGGTACCGGATCTGGTGCGAGATCGCGGTGGGCCAGCCCGTCCCGCTCCTGTGCGTGCAGATCCATCGCGGCCTGCCGGTCGAGGCGCTGCCTCCTCACGCCGGCCCGGACGTGTTCCTGAACCCGGTCGAGGACGCGGTCTCCCTCGTCGCGAGGTGCCTGGACTGGACGCGCCGGCAGGTCCTGCCCGGACCGCGTGGCGCGAGCGCGACACTCGAGCGCCCTCCATCGCCCCGGGCGATTTTCCGGGAGCACCTCGCGACGTACCGGGCTCCTCGACGGCACTTCGACTGGTACTTCGGGGCCCTTCGCGACGACCCGATAGCGGCGCTGTCCTGGTATGCATCCCACCTGTTCGGCGCGCGACGGATCCATCGTCTGGAGACGGTACCGGGATTCCTTCGCGGGAGAGCCGGGCAGCCGTGAGAAGGCCCGCCCTCGGGTGGACGGGGCTCGGCCTCGTCGTCCTCGCGTGGGGGCTCCGCGGGGGCACGGCCCTCGCCCAGGAGGGCGGCGAGGACTTCTTCCGGCATCAGACGATCCGCATCGTGGTGAATGCGGCGGGCGGGGGCTTCGACGCGTACGCGCGGACGCTCGCGCGGCACTTGGGCCGCCACGTTCCCGGCCAGCCCGCGGTCGTGGTGGACAGCATGCCGGGGGCCGGTGGCCTGGTCGCGGCCAACTACCTTTACCGGGCCGCCAGGCCGGATGGCCTGACCATCGGGCACTTCAGCGGTGACCTGCTTCTCGGAGAGGTCCTGGGGCGTCCCGGGATCGAGTTCGACGCGCGACGGTTCGAGTACGTCGGCGTCGGCTCGACCGAGCACATCGCGTGCGCGTTCTCCCGGGCCAGCGGGATCACGAGCCTCGACCGCTGGAAGGCGGCGGGGGCGCCGGTCAAGATGGGCGGCACGGCCCCCGGCGCGAACGGCGACAATGCCACGCGGATCCTCAAGACGGTCCTCGGGCTGCCCGTTCAGCTGGTGAGCGGCTACCGGGGCACGGCGGCCATCCGCCTGGCCGTGGAGTCGGGAGAGCTCGCCGGCGCCTGCTTCAACTGGGGGTCCATGCGGAGCTCCTGGCAGCACGCGCTCGCCACCGGCGAGGTGGTCGTGGTGCTGCAGCTGGCCTCGCGGCCGCTTCCCGATCTTTCGGGAGTGCCCCTCGTGACCGAGCTCGCCAAGACGGACGACGCGCGCCGGCTCGTTGGCATCACGCTGCTCCGCGCGAGCGGGCTGGCGCGACCCTACGCCCTGCCGCCCGGCACGCCGAAGAGCCGCGTGCGGCTCTTGCGGCGGGCGTTCCTCGCGACGCTACAGGATCCCGAGTTCCTCGCCGACGCGGAGAAGGTGCGGCTCGACGTCAATCCCGTGCCCGGCGAGGAGGTCGAGCGCCTCGTCGCGGACCTCTTTACGCTCGATTCGCCGACCGCCGCCCGATTGCGGACGATCCTCTTCGACTAGCCGGTCTGCGGGGCATGCCCGGCCCCCGGGCCGGCCTCGCCGGCAGGGTCCTGTCCAGGTACCGACGGCCGCCGCCCGAGGGGGAGGCTTCCAGCCATTGACAGGGCCCCGGGGGGCTGACTAGACTCCAGGTCAGACGCGGGCGTAATTCAGCGGCAGAATGCCAGCTTCCCAAGCTGGACGTCGCCGGTTCGATTCCGGTCGCCCGCTCCAACGACGACGCGGGGTTGCAGGGCACCTGCAGCCCCGCGTTCGCGTCGATGCTGCCCTTGTGTGCGCGTTCACACCGAGTTTCGTCCATGCTCCCCAAGGGATCCAGTGCAGACGGAAACTCGTTGGGCAGTTTTCCTTGACCTGGTGACGTCCAGCCTCGAGGCTGGACGTCAACGACGGAAATGGAGTGCGGCCCCAAGGCCCGCGACTCGTACGTCTCGCCTGCGGAACCGGTGGCCTGGGTTACATCGGGTGCCCTCGGCTTTGGTGGCATCTCGTGAGGACACCGGATCCTCCGTCGCTACCCCAGGAAGGGAGGCGTGACGGCTGAGAGCTACTCCGGCGACTCGAACGCCACGCGAGGCGCGCCGCTCTGGCGGATGATTGACGCCAGAGTTCCGATGGCGAGTTCGGCGTGGTTCGGGACCGGAACCGTAGTCGTGCCCTCGGAGGTTCGGCGCTGCATGACAATGTGGCTTCCTCGGCGCCGAACCTCGGTGAATCCGTGTTGCTCAGGATGCGGCAGGCTTCGCGGCCGGAGAGGACCCGCAGTCTACCCATCGACGACGTCAAACGTCGTCACGAATACGCCAGACCGCAACCGGTGGGTGATCTCTCGGGAGTCGGCCGTCTCCAGGAACAAGGCTACTGCTTCCCGGAGGTTCGCAGTGGCCTCTTCGAGAGTCGTCCCTTGGCTGGCGATATCTAGTTCGGGGCACAGCGCGACGTAGACGTCGCCTTCCCGCTCGAGGATGGCGGTGAATACGCTCTTGGTCATGATCAACTCACCTGGCTCATCTTACGTGCTCCCGCAGTCTATCACGGAGGACTCTACGGGCTCGGTGGCCTCGCGCGGAGAGCCAGAGGCCGGTTCCTGAATTGACATGGCGCAATCAATCGGCGGCCGAGAGGGCGTGCTCGACAGCTTGTTCCGTGGTCATCGCCTTCCCCCGTGCCCAAGTCGCCGCGAAGCGCTCCTCGCCCAGCGCGACGCGCGTCGCTGCGACGGTCCGCTCGTAGGCGACACGCTGTGAACCGTGCATCGCGAGCCCGACAGGCTCGTGGACGGCGTGGCCTGCCCAGTAAGAGATGCGATCAGAGCTGGCGGGCGGGACCATGCGGGCCGTCACTGCCCCAGCCTGAATCTCCGGGAGAGGCGCGATCCGGAGGATCGGTGTGCTCGTCCCGACGGCTTGCGACCCCACTGCGCGTGCAGCATCGTCAGGAATTCGCGCGCCGACGGCGTAGACGTGGCGTCGCGAAGCCGGATGATCGAGATCGTCCGGCGGACGCGCCACCCCCGAAGCCGAACGAGGACGAGGGAACCGGCCCGCAGCTCACCTTCGACCGCGAATCGGCTGCACCCGGCGACGCCATCACCACGGGCGACGGCCAGCTTCACCGCCTCCCAGGACGGGAGATCAAGACGTCGGCTCGGAGTGATGCCGGAGTCGGCCCAAGCCGCCTCAATCGCCGCTCGTGATGCCGAGCCCTCCTCCCTCGAGATCCACGTCACCGACTCCGCATCCTTTCGCGACATATTCCGGCCAGCGAGTGTCGACGGCCCAACGATCACGATCTCGTCCTCAACGAGCGGCTCCGCTTCGATCTCGGGCGCTGCGGCGAACCCGCCAACGACTCCGAACTCGGCGTGATGCGAGCGCAGCGACTCCACCGCTCTCGCAGACGTCGCCAGTTCCAGGTTCACCCGCACGCCGGGATTGGCGCGCTGAAATCTCGCAACGATCTCCGGCAATAGGTAGGTGCCCGGGATACCCGACGCGATGATCGACAACGCTCCGGTGGCCGGCTGACGGAATGCGGTGATGCCGCGGGTGGCCTGGGCCAGGAGGGCTTGGGCGCGAAGCACGTGATTGGCGAGGAACTCGCCGGCGGGAGTCAGCTCGCCGCCCCGGGGCCGACGCTCGACTAGCCGCACTCCCACCTCCTCCTCCACGTCTGCAACATGCTTGGAAACGGCAGGTTGACTTATGCGGAGCTCGAGCGCGGCGGCAGAGAACGACCGGCGTCGCGCGATGGCTGCGAAGGCGCGTAGCCGCGCTTCCAGGTCCATAACCAAGGATTATATCAAGGCTACGTGCAATGTATTTCAGTTGGGGCCGGCAGGCGAGCTAGGGTCGGCTCGTCGCGAGAACGTCTGTCTTCGATGAAGCCTGGACGTGAACGCAAGCCGCGTGGAAAGGAGACATCGATATGCTCAGCATCCGGGCAGCCAGCCTCGTTGTTCTGCTCACACTTGGATCGCTCGTCGTCGTGACCACGTTCGCCATGGCCCAGCCGAACTGCAGCGTCTTTCAAGGAACGTTGCTGGAGCCGAATCAGAAGACGGCCGAGGTCTCTACCGAGGAGCTCAGGCAGGTCCTCAGCGCCCAGAGCAGTCTCGTGCTCGACGCGCGGCCGTTCATGGAGTATGCGGTGAGCCACATTCCCGGCGCGCTCAACGTGTCCGCGAAGCCGGACGTCCCGATGTCCGTCTACGTGTCGGACGTCCGAGAGATCGAGCGGCTGGTCGGCGGCGACCGGACGAAGTCGCTCGTGCTGTACTGCAACGGCCCTTACTGCGGTAAGAGCAAGCGCCTGTCCGAGGAGCTTCTCGGCGCGGGCTTCACCAGCGTGCGCCGGTACCAACTCGGCATTCCCGTCTGGCGAGCGCTCGGCGGCCTCACGCAGATCCGGCTCGAGGGAGTCACGCATGTCCACGCGAGCGACCGTACCGCTGTGTTTCTCGACGCGAGAAGTGTCGAGGAGTTCTCGGCGGGAACTGTCAGCGGCGCGCGTAACCTACCAGCGACTGGCCTGAAGCCTGGAAAGGACGTTGGGGAGGTGAAGAAAGCGAAGGATGACGGCCGCCTCCCAATGGAGGATCACAACACCCGCATCGTGGTCTTCGGCGGGGACGGTGCTCAGGCCCGTGTCGTCGCGGAGGCGCTCGTCAATGAGGCGTTCCACAACGTGGCGTTCTTCGGCGGCCCGTTCCATGCCATCAAGGCGGCCACACGGTAGGCGTCGGAGCACCGACGTCGACTGAAGCGAGCCCCGTCCGATGGCAGTGTCCTTGAGCGCGACCTCAACCACGGAGGAGGCGCCTATGACTGCTCGTGCTGGCTTGTCCGAACACTACGTGCCCTGGCGCGTGCTCATGCTCACACCGAGCGGGCACGTTGAAGTCGTGGAGATGCCCTCACCGAGCGAGTCGTTGGCATTGGACACGGTGCAGGACTGGAAGCCCTATCACCGGGTGGCGACGGACCCGCGCGGCAACCCGCTGATCAGCAGTGGATCAGGGGGTCGCTCCTAGGTGGGATGCGGGTCAGGGCCGGGCGGGCCTACGCTGTCCGCGACGGGCTTTTGGAACCGGGGCGACTTCGACATCGAGGCGCAGCGGTGAGGTTCCAGGGGGCAGGGATTCTCCTTGACGCGGCGCTCGACGCCTGCTGCTCAAGATGCTGCCCAAATTACGTGAGAAGGAATGACAAGTTGTGAGGTTGAGGGGTCGGGGGGGGTAGCGTCCCGGGTTTGGTGGAAACGGAAGTGGCGACCTTCCGGTTCCTCAGCATGCTCACTACTACTCGATGATCTCGTCGGCCCGCGCCAGCATCGATGGCGGGATCGTGAGGCCGAGGGCCTTGGCGATCTTCGCATTGATCCACAGCTCGAACTTCGTGGGTTGCTCGATGGGAAGGTCACCAGGCTTGGTGCCTTTCAGGATACGGTCCACGTAAGAGGCGGCACGTCGCCAGAGGTCCGGCGTGCTGACGCCGTAGGCCATGAGACCGCCGGCCTCGACGAACTCCCG
>DATBGA010000145.1:0-22959 GCA_036558225.1 Candidatus Methylomirabilota bacterium
GGCGATGCTCCTTCCCGCGGTCGTGACGCCGGCCCGCGCGCAGGCTCCGATCGCACCGGCTCCGAAGCAGCCCATCCTCTTCAGCCACAAGATCCACGCGGGCGACTTCAAGATCGACTGCCGGTACTGCCACGCGGACGCCCGCCGCTCGACGTTCGCGGGCATCCCCTCGGTCAAGCGCTGCATGGGCTGCCACCAGATCGTCGCCTCGAAGGACGCCGAGCTCCAGAAGGAAGTCGAGAAGCTCCGCGGCCTCGCCAAGGACGGCCGACCGGTCGAGTGGGTGCGTATCCACAAGCTCGCCGGGTTCGTGTATTTTCCTCACAAGCGTCACGTGCAGACCGGGCTGGCCTGCCAGCAATGTCACGGGCCGGTGCAGACCATGACCGAGGTCGCCCAGGTGGCGCCGCTCACGATGGGCTGGTGCGTGTCCTGTCACGCCGAGCGGAAGGGCCCGCTCGAGTGCGTGACGTGTCACCACTGACGGAGCAGGGGATGGCGGCCGGACAGGACGGGAGGGCAGGGATGGATCGCCGGGGCTTCTTCCGGCTCGTCGGCGTCAGCGGCGCGGCCGCGGCCGCCGCTGGTTGCGGCAAGACGACCGAGACGATCCTGCCGTACGTCATTCCGGCCGAGCACATCGTGCCGGGGGTGGCGACCTGGTTCGCGACGGTGTGCCGGGAGTGCCCGGCCGGCTGCGGGGTCCTGGCGAAGAGCCGGGAAGGCCGGATCGTGAAACTCGAGGGGAACCCGGACCACCCGGTGAACCGGGGAGCGCTCTGCGCGGGCGGCCAGGCGAGCCTCCTCTCCACCTACGATCCCGACCGCATCCCCGGCCCGCGCGCCCGCGAGGGCGACGCCTGGCGGGCGGTGCCGGTCGCCGACGCGCAGAAGCTCCTCGTCGAGAAGCTCGCCGCGGCCCGCCAGGCGGGCGCCGGCCGGATCGCGATGCTGACGCAGCTCGAGACAGGCAGCCTGGGGCGGCTGGCGGACGAGTGGCTGAAGGCCCTGGGCGGACGATCCCGCGTCGCCTACGAGACCTTCGCCCACGAGGACCTCCGCGCGGCGAGCCAGGCCGTCTTCGGGATCGACGCCATCCCGTATCACGCTTTCGAGGACGCGAGGACGATCCTGTCCCTCGGCGCGGACTTCCTCGAGACGTGGATCTCGCCGGTGGGCTATGCCGGCGCCTTCCGCAAGGCACACGCGCTTCGCGAGGAGCACGCCGCGCGCGTGATCCACGTCGAGCCGCGCTACTCGATGACGGCGGCGAATGCCGACGAGTGGATCGCGAGCCTCCCCGGCGCCGAGGCGGCCATCGCCCTCGCCCTGCTCAGGCTCGTGCTCGAGGCGCGCCAGGTCCCGGCCCTGCCGGCCAAGGAGCTCGAGGCCCTGACGGCGGCGGCCCGCACGGTGGAGGTGGAGGCCGTCGCGAAGCAGAGCGGCGTGCCGGCGGCCAAGCTGAGGCACCTCGCGGAGAGCCTGGTCAAGGGCGCCCCGAGCCTGGTGGTGTCGGGCGGCGTCGCGTCGGCCGGGGCGAGCGGCGCCGATGCGGCCGTCGCGGTGAACCTGCTCAACTACGCCCTCGGGAACGTGGGCCGAACCGTCCGCTTCGGGCCCGGCTCGGCGCTCGCGCACGCGAGCCGGTACGCGGACGTCCTCGCCCTCACGCGCGCGATGGCCCAGGGCGAGATCGCCGTCCTCATCGTGAAGGACGCGAACCCCGCCTTCACGCTTCCGGCCAAGGCCGGGTTCGCGGAGGCCCTGGGGAAGGTCCCGTTCGTGGTGAGCCTCTCGAGCCACATGGACGAGACGACGGCCCGCGCGCACCTGGTCATCCCCGACCTCACTCCGCTCGAGTCGTGGGGAGACTACTTGCCGCGCGAAGGCGTGCGCGGGCTTCTTCAGCCGGCGATGGCCCCCGTGCCGAAGATCGGTCCGACCAACCCCGACGCCCTCGATCTGCCGCAGCTCGCGGCGGTCCGAAACGCGCTCGGGCGAAAGCCCCCCGAGACGTTCCCTGGAGTCGAGACAAGGGCGGCGGGGGACCTCCTCCTTGACTCCGGACGCGCGCTGGTCCCGGGCTCCGAGAGGACGGTCTTCCAGGCGAAGACGTTCGCGGACTACCTCCGCGACTCGTGGCGGGCGCTCGCGAAGACGGTGGCGCCGAAGGCGACATTCGACGAGTTCTGGGAAGACGCACTCCGCCGGGGCGGCTACTGGGCGGACGTGCCGGCTCCGAAGATCGCCCTGCGCGCGGGGGTCAAGGTCTCCGCGCAGGCGCCCGTCCTCGAGGGCAACGCCTCGGATCCCGCCCTCCTGGTCGTCCCGTCGTCACGGTACGGCGACGGTCGCGGCGCCAACAAGGTGTGGCTCCACGAGGCGCCGGATCCCATGACCCAGGTGGTGTACGGGAGCTGGGTGGAGGTGCCGGTCGAGACGGCACGGACTCTCGACGTCAAGTCAGGCGACGTGCTCAGGGTCGAGTCCCCGCACGGCGTGATCGAAGCGCCCGCCTACGTCTCGGACACTCTGGTCAGCGGGGCAGTCGCGATCCCGACCGGACTCGGACACACGTCGTATGGCCGCTTCGCTCGGGGCGTTGGCCAGAGCCCCTACGGGCTCCTGCCGGCCGATGCGGTCGCCGGCTCCGGAGGACGGCGCTGGCTGGGCGTCCGCGTGCGGCTCCAGAAGACCGGCAGGCGCGAGAAGCTGGCGTCGCCAGCCGGGGTGAGCGAGATCGACCACTCGCGGGAGATCTTCGAGACCGTCGGACTCGCGGAGGCGGTGAAGCTCGAGCGAGGCGGGCAGGCGCCCGAGCACGCGAATCTGCCCTCGATGTACCCGGACCTCAAGTACCCGCAGAACCGCTGGGGCATGGCGATCGACCTCGACGCGTGCACCGGATGCCAGGCCTGCGTCGTGGCCTGCCAGGCCGAGAATAACGTCCCTTCCTCGATGAAGGACGAGATCGATTACGGGCGTGGTGTGCACTGGCTTCGGGTGGAGCGGTGGTGGGACCGTGGGCACCCGGGCACACCGACCTCGACCGACGCGGCGGCCGCCGGGAGCATCGGCGTGGCGCACGCGGCGGACGCGCCCATCGCCGGGCGACCCAGCGCACGCTTCCTCCCGATGCTCTGCCAGCACTGCGAAGTGGCGCCGTGCGAGCCGGTCTGCCCGGTCTTTGCGGCCTATCACACCACGGACGGGCTGAATGCGCAGATCTACAATCGGTGCGTGGGAACGCGCTATTGCGGGAACAACTGCCCCTACATGGTCCGGCGATTCAATTGGTATCGGCATGACTGGCCGGCGCCGATGAACCTCCAGCTGAACCCGGACGTTGCCGTCCGGGATCGCGGGGTCATGGAGAAGTGCACGATGTGCGTGCAGCGAATCATCGCCGGACGCGATCGCGCCCGCGACGAGGGCCGGCTGCCGCGCGACGGCGAGATCCAGACAGCATGCCAGCAGACGTGCCCCACGCAGGCCATCACGTTCGGTGACCTGAAGGACGGCCAGAGCCGCGTGTCGCGCTTTTCCGCGTCCTCCCGTGGCTACCACGTTCTCGGGGAGCTTGGCACCCGACCGGCCGTGACGTACCTGAAGAAGATCCTGCGGGAGGAGCACGCGTGAGCGCGCCAGGCGGTTCCGAGCACGCGACTCGGCCGATCTCTGGCGGGGCCGCGCCGACCTTTGCCGACGTGAACCGCGACGTGATCCGGACGCTCGAGTTCCCCGGCGCCCTCTACTTCAGCTGGATGTCGCTGATCGCGCTGCTGCTGGCTGCGGGCATCTCGGCGTGGGCCCTCCAGATCTACTTCGGGATCGTCATGGGCGGCCAGCGCAACCCTCAGATGTGGGGAACCTACATTGTCAACTTCGTGTTCTGGATCGGCATCGGGCACGCGGGGACGCTGATCTCGGCCATCCTCTACCTGTTCCGCGCGCGGTGGCGAACCTCCATCTATCGCGGTGCGGAAGCCATGACAGTGTTCGCGGTGATGACGGCGGGGCTGTTCCCGGTCATTCACATCGGGCGGGCGTGGTTACCGTACTGGCTGATCCCGTACCCGAACGAGCGTTTTCTCTGGCCGAACTTCCGGTCCCCACTTCTCTGGGACGTGTTCGCCATCTCGACCTACTTGACCATCAGTGTCGTGTTCTTCATCGTGGGGCTCGTACCGGACGTCGCCGCAATCCGGGACGCCGCGACCGGGTGGAAGCGGCGCATCTACGGAATCCTGTCGCTGGGCTGGCAAGGCACCGACCGCCAGTGGCGGCACTACCGGCGGGCGTACGGGCTCCTGGCGGCCCTGGCGACCCCGCTGGTCGTGTCGGTCCACAGCGTGGTGTCCTGGGACTTCGCGATGGCGTTGATCCCGGGCTGGCACTCGACCCTCTTCGCACCCTTCTTCGTCGACGGGGCCATCTTCTCCGGGTTCGCGATGGTGCTGGTGCTCCTCATTCCCATGCGCCGCTACTTCAACCTCTATGCGTACATCACGGATCGGCACCTCGACTGTATGGCCAAGCTGATCCTGGTCACCGGACTGGTGCTGACGTACTTCTACGCGTGCGAGGGCTTCACTTCCTGGTACAGTGGCGAGCCCATCGAGCGTGCTTCGTACCTCTTCAAGTGGGTTGGGGTTTACGCGCCGTGGTGGTGGCTCCAGATCTTCTGCAACAGCGTGGCGCCCCTCGTCTTCTTCTCGCGGCGCGCACGCACGCACATCCCGACGCTCTACGTCGTGTCGATCCTGGTGCTGATCGGGATGTGGTTCGAGCGGTTCAACATCATCGCGCCTGGCCTGGCTCACGGATTCTACCCCTATACGTTTGGGGTCTACGGTCCGTCGCGTGTCGAGATCGCCATTCTCGTCGGAAGCTTCGCTTGGTTCTTCATCCTCTTCTTGGGGTTTATCAGGGTGATGCCGTCGATGTCGATCGTCGAGGTGAAGGAGACCATCCCGCACCCGGTGCGCGATGGACAGGCGCACTGATGGCGTCGACCAGGGTTCTCGGGGTGTTCGCGCACGTCGACACGGCGACCCGAGCCATCCGCGAGCTCCGCGCACGGGGGGTACGTTCGATCACGACATACAGCCCAGTGCCCCTCGAGGAGTTCGAGGAGGCGCTGACCGGACACGGACTGCCGCGAAGCCCCGTCCGGCTCTTCACGCTGGTGGGCGCCCTGACCGGCACGACGTGCGGCTTCGCCCTGACGATCTGGACGGCGCTCAAGTGGAACCTGATCACTGGCGGTAAGCCGGTCGTCTCGATCCCGCCCTTCGTGATCATCGCCTTCGAGCTGACGATCCTCCTTGGAGGGCTGTGCACGGTACTCGGACTGTTCGTCACCGCGCGCCTTCCGAGCCTTCGGCTGGCGCCGCAGTACGACCCGCGGTTCAGTGCCGATCGCTTCGGGGTCGAGGTGGTGTGCGAGTCCGGCGAGCGCCGCACGATGGAGGATCTCCTCCGAGGAGCGGGAGCCGAGGAGATTCGGGGATGAAGTTCGTCTTTTTGCTCTGTCTCCTCGTCGTGGGCGCCGCGGCCGGTCTGATGGGCGCAGTGATTGTCTACCGCTGGACGACCAGCATGCAGAACGACGTGAAGCTGGTCCCCGGCCAGGTCACGATGGCGCAGCCGGCGGGGACCGTTCCGCGGGACGGCGGCGAGCTCATGATCGCCCGCGAGGTGTACCAGCGCCGGAAGAACCCGATACTGGCCGACGCCCAGTCGCTGGCGCGCGGGAAGAAGCTCTTCGACATCTACTGCACGCCCTGCCACGGACCGGCCGGCAAGGGCGACGGCCTGGTGACCCCCCGGTTCATCCCGCCGCCCGACCTGACGAGCGCGCCGGTGCAGGCGAAGCCGGACGGCCATTTCTCCTACTACATGGGCTACGGCGGCGCGATCATGCCGCCGTACGGCGAGGTCCTGTCGGTGAACGACCGGTGGGACATCGTGAACCACATCCGCGCGCTGGCCAAGAAGGGATGAGCGTGAGCGCCGCGAGCTCGGGCCAAGGGCAGACGGGGAAATCGGGTCTCGTGCTGGCAGGGCTGGTCGCCCTCGGGGCGCTGAGCTTCCTGGCCGCGCTGGTGAAGGGCGGCGGGACCCACGCCTGGGCCGTCTTCCTCGCGAACCTCCTGTTCTGGTCGGGGCTCTCCGCCGCCGGCCCGGCGATCGCCGGGATCTTCGAGCTCACCGAGGCCCGGTGGGCCGCGCGCCTCCGTCGGATCGCGACCACCACGGTGGCGTTCATGCCGGTATCCTTCGGGCTGTTCCTCCTGCTCCTCGTCGGCATGCGCGCCCTCTACCCCTGGGTCAGCTCGCCGATCCCGTCGAAGGCGGCCTGGCTCAACGTGCCCTTCTTCGCGCTCCGGACGGTCGTCGGGGTGGCGGCGCTCTACTGGGTGAGCGTCCGTTTCGCGAAGGCGGTCCACGGCTCGCCGGCGGGAGCCTCCGAGGAGCCCGGGCGTGCCGAGCGGGCACGCCTCGCCGTCTGGCTCGTCTTCCTGTTCGTCATCGTGGGCTCGCTCCTGGGCTACGACCTCGTGATGTCGCTCGATCCCCACTGGTTCAGCGGGCTCCTGGGCGGCTACGTGGTCGTCGGGATGCTCTACTCGGGCTTCGCGTTCCTCGTGCTCCTCACGGGCCTCTACAGCTTCGGGCGGCCGGGCTGGGTGATGCCCCCGACGGAGATGCAGGACCTGGCGAAGCTCGTGTTCGCGACCTCCATCGTGTGGATGTATTTCTTCTGGTCCCAGTACCTGGTCATCTGGTACGGCAACGTGCCGGTCGAGACCCGGTACGTCCTCGCGCGGTTCTTCGCGGAACCCTGGCGGCGGATGGCGATCTGCGCGTTCGTCATCGGCTGGCTGATCCCGTTCTCCTACCTCCTCGGTCGCCTGACCGGGCGCCCGCCGGAGGGGCACCGGGTGCTCATCACCATCTGCTCCCTCGCCCTGATCGCGATCTTCCTCGAGCGGCTCGTCCTCGTCCTGCCGTCGACGGTCCAGCCCGGGACCGGCCCGTACGGCGCGGGCGACGTCCTCGTGGGACTCCTGATGACGCTCGGGTTCGGCGCGCTCTTCGTCCTCTCCTTCCGGATCTTCGTCCCGCGGCTCGGCCTGGCCCCGCGAGGGGAGGGATAGCCGCCGACCCGGCGGGCAGCCGTTCCGCGCTTGCCGCCCGGCGAGGCGGTGAGTAGCGTGGGGGCGGCTCGTATGGCGCCAGTCGAGGCACGCCGCTACCTGCTGCTCCTGGTCGGGCTGGCCCTCGTCGTGGTCGGCGCCGGGATCGGCCTCCGGGATCCCTGGGGCGTGGACGAGGAGCGGTTCCTCGGGGTCGCCCTGGAGATGCTCCAGGACGGCTCCTGGCTGGTCCTGCACCGGGCGGGCGAGCCGTACCCGGACAAGCCGCCGCTCTTCGTGTGGCTCGTGGCGCTGGCCCAGTGGCTGACCGGCTCGCCACGCGTCGCCTTTCGTCTCCCGGGACTCCTGGCGGCCGCGGGCTCGACGGCCTGCGTGTACGACCTGGGACGGCGGCTCTTTGGCCGGCGCGTCGGCCTCGCGGCGGGGCTCCTCTTCCTCGCCACGATCCAGAGCCTGCTCGTGCTGAAGGCCGGGCAGACCGACGCGCTGCTCGTCTTGTGGACGACGCTCGGCCTCTACGGTCTCGTCCGTCACCTGAGCACGGGACCGGCGTGGGGCTGGTACGGCGTCGCGTCGATCGCGATGGGGCTCGGGGTGATGACGAAGGGCGTGGGCTTCCTGCCCCTGTTCCTGCTGGGGCTTTACATCTACGGACGGCGGCGCGGGTTCCGGCATCTCGCCTCCATCGCGGCGGCGGACTGGCGGTGGCTCATCGGGCCGGTCTGTCTATTCGGCACCGTGGCCGCGTGGCTTGGCCCCTTGCTCGCGCAGGTCGCCCGCTCCGGCGACCCGACCCTCCACGCATATGCGCGGAACCTCCTGGTCACGCAGACCGCGCAGCGCATGGTCGCCGCGTGGCAGCACCGCGAGCCGGTCTGGTACTTCGTGGCGAAGGTCATCCCGCTGATGTGGCTCCCCGCCGTTGCCGGGCTGCCGTGGCTGGTCCCGGCGTGGCGGCGGCGGCTCGTCCGCGGCGACGGTCGCCAGCAGCTCTTGCTCGGCTGGGTAGCCCTCGTCGTGGTGTTCTTCAGCCTGAGCAGCGGCAAGCGCAGCCTCTATGTCTATCCGGCGGTCCCGGCGCTCGCCCTGGCGGCGGCGCCGCTCGTCGCCACGCTCCTGCGGCGCCTCCGGCGCATCACCGGCCGCCGCCTGATCGAGGCCGGGGTCGCCGTCTGGTTCGTCGGTATGATCGCCTGGGGTTGGGCCGAGCCCTTCGTGGGCGCGCGCCATTACCCGCGCCGGACCCTGATGGCCGGCATCGCGCACCGCATCGGGCCGGAGCGGGAGCTCGGCCTGGTTCGGTGGCGGGACGGCCAGTGGCTCTTCGCGCAGAATCCGATCGTGCACTTCGGGTACCGCGGAGGTCCGGATGAGATGGGGGAGGCGCTGACCTGGCTCCGGGGGGCTCCGGGCCGCTGGCTCCTGTCGGGGGATCGGTGGCTCGCCCAGTGCTTCGACATGGAGCGCGCCCTCTACCTGGGACGCGACCGCGAGCGGAAGCTCTTCCTGGTCGACGCGGGCATGGATCGGGGGCGGTGCGCGTCCCAGCCGATCCGGCGGCTCTACCGGTTCCGGTGGGCGCGCTCGTACTGGTAACCTGACCGCGGCCGCGGATCGAGCTACACTGGCGATCGAGCCGATTCTTCCCGCCCAACCCCGGAGGAGTGGAGCGTGCTATCCGTCGCCGAGGCCCTCGAGCGCGTCCTGGCGGGGGTTCCCGTCCTGGGCGCCGAGAGCGTCCCGATCGGGGAGGCGCTCGGGCGCGTGCTGGCGGAGCCGATCGTCGCGGGGCGCGAGATCCCGCCCTGGGACAACTCCTCGATGGACGGGTACGCGCTCCGGGCCGCCGACACAAGGACGGCCAGCCCGGTCCATCCCGTGACGCTGCCGATCGTGGGCGAGGTCGCGGCCGGGAAGGTGGCTCCGCGAGAGCTCGGCCCCGGCGAGGCCTACCGCATCCTGACGGGCGCCCCGCTGCCCCCCGGCAGTGACGCCGTCGTTCCGCAGGAGGAGATCCAGCGGGACGGGGCCCGGGTGGCGCTCAGACGCCCGGTGGAGCGCGGCGCGTACGTGCGCCCGCGCGGCGAGGACATCCGGTCGGACGAGCGCGTCATCGACCCCGGAACGGTCCTCCGGCCGGCGGCGCTCGGGGTCCTGGCGGCGCTCGGTCGCGGGCGTGTGCAGGTCCACCGGCGGCCGACCGTCGCCATCGTCTCGACGGGCGACGAGCTCGTCCCCCCGGAGGCTCCGCTCGGGCCGGGACAGATCCCGGACTCGAATACGTACACGCTCTCCGGCCTCGTCGCCGAGGCCGGGGCGATCCCGCTCGGCCTCGGCATCGCGCCGGATCGGCGCGAGGAGCTGGTGGACCGATTCCGTCAGGGCCTGCAGGCGGACGTGCTGGTCTCGTCGGCCGGCGTGTCGGTCGGCGATCGCGACTTCGTCCGCGAGGCCGTGGAGGCGCTGGGTGTCCGGCTGGACTTCTGGAAGGTGAACATGCGCCCGGGGAAGCCGCTCACGTTCGGCCGGCTGGGCGAGCACTTCTTCTTCGGCCTCCCAGGGAACCCGGTGTCCTCGATGGTGACCTTCGAGCTGTTCGTCCGCCCGGTCCTCCGACGACTGGGGGGCCACCGAGTCCTCGCCCGGCCCCGGGCCCGGGCGCGCGCGCTCGAGGCCATCGACAACCCGGGCAGCCGGCCGGGCTATCTCCGTGTCCGGCTCGAGCCGCTGGCGGGCGAGCCGGGCGCGCTGGGTGCGCGGCCGACGGGGGAGCAGGGATCCGGGATCCTCCGGTCGATGCTTCTGGCCGACGGCCTGGCCATCGTCCCAGGCGACTCTCAGATCCCGAAGGACAGTGAGGTCGACGTCATCCTCCTCCGCAGTGACGTGGCTCTAAACACCCACCATTGAAGGGTTTGCACCCGCTCTATCGATGGCACAATGCGACCGGCTCATGTCGCGCCCGTATCGCCGTAGCGAACTCCCGCACGCGCCGGCCACTGCGCGGCCGGACGAGGTGAGCAGCCGCCCGCGCCAGGAGGCGAGCGCGACCCGGCCCGACCCGCATCGACGCTGTCAGCGCTTCGATCGTCGGCTATACTCCATATTTCCTGGCGCGCGGCGCCGTGGACGACTCGGTCTCACCGAGCCGATCCCGGGCCCACGGGCCGAGAGCCTGCCGAATGCGCTCGCCGCGCTTGCTTCGCGACGGAGCCTCGAGGCATGCCGCCGGCGTCGGCCGTGCCAGCGCGCGCGTGTAACATCAATCGGGGAGAGCGATGACGGAGGCGCGGGATGGTGCGGCGAGCCGGGCGACGGGCCCGATCATCCGCTACGAGCGGGTGAACAAGTGGTTCGCCAAGCTCCACGTCCTGAAGGACATCGACCTGGACGTCGCGCGGGGCGAGGTCCTCGTGGTGTGCGGGCCGAGCGGCTCGGGCAAGAGCACGCTGATCCGCTGCGTGAACCGCCTCGAGCCGATCCAGGCGGGCCGGCTGACCGTTGACGGGCGCGACGTGCAGGGGCCGGACGTGGACCTGCCGCGGCTCCGGGCCGACATCGGCATGGTCTTCCAGCAGTTCAACCTCTACCCGCACATGACCGTGCTGGAGAACGTCACGCTGGCGCCAATCCGGGTGCGGGGGCGCGCCCGGAGGGAAGCCGAGCTGATCGCGATGGACCTTCTGGCCAAGGTCGACATCCCGGACAAGGCCGGCGCCTATCCGGCCCAGCTCTCGGGCGGTCAGCAGCAGCGCGTTGCTATCGCGCGCGCCCTGGCGATGCAGCCCAAGATCATGCTGTTCGACGAGCCGACGTCCGCTCTGGATCCCGAGATGATCAACGAGGTGCTGGACGTGATGGTGACACTCGCGCGCGAAGGCATGACGATGCTCGTGGTGACCCACGAGATGGGGTTCGCTCGCAAGGTGGCGCACAGGGTAATCTTCATGGACGAGGGGCAGATCGTCGAGCAAGGAGCGCCGGACGTCTTCTTCGACCGGCCGAGTCACGAGCGGACGCGCCAGTTCCTGTCAAAGATCCTCGCCCACTAACGGGCAGACAACAAGAAGGGGGGCAAATCTGTGGAGACACTGATGAAGCGCATCGCGGCAGCAACGCTGGCCCTGGCGGTTCTCCTGATGGGCGCGGGGCCGGCCCTGGCGGAGACGACGCTGGAGAAGATCGGGCGGACGGGGACGTTCGTCGTCGGGACGCGGACCGGGTCGCCGCCGTTCGGGTTCATCGACAAGCAAAACAGCTGGGGCGGCTTCTCCGTGGACCTTGCCAAGCTCGTGCAGGGCAATATCGAGAAGAAGCTGGGCAAGCAGGTCAAGCTCGAGCTGAAGGAGTCCACCCCGGCCACCCGGATCCCGCTGCTCACCAGCGGTGCCGTCGACCTCATCGCCGGGACGATGACGATCACCCGGGCGCGGCGTGAGAGCCTCGACTTCAGTGCCGTGTTCTTCGTGACCGGCGCCCAGTTCCTGGTCAAGAAGGGCAGCTCTATCCACGGGACCCAGAGCATCGCCGGCAAACGGATCGGCGCCCAGCAGGGCTCGACGAACGAGAAGGCGATCCGCGAGAAGTATCCCCAGGCGCAGCTTGTCGTCTTCCCCGACCAGGCGGCGGCGTTCACCGCGCTCGTCCAGGGGAAGATCGACGCCTACACGAACGACGGAGTGCAGCTGGCCGGGCTCAAGGCGAAGGCGCCGAACCCGGGCGAGTGGGACGTCGTGGGCGAGTTCTACACCTACGAGCCGTACGGCATGGCCATGCGGAAGAACGAGACGGACTTCCGGAACCTGGTGGACTTCACGCTCATGGAAGCCATCGAGAGCGGCGAGTACCAGAAGCTGTACGACAAGTGGTTCGGTCCCCAGGGCGAGGTCCCGTACCCCCTGTCCGAGACGGCTCGGATCTTCCTCCAGATGCAGGTCATCCCGCGCTGACCTCTCGCGTCGCGGGGCGCCGGCCGCCGGGTCGGGGTCCCGCGAGGCGGTCGCATGCGGCGTCCATTCCTCGCGCTCGCCTACCAGTTCCAGTGGAGCGTCCTCTGGACGAACCCGTACCTCGGCTGGCTCGTGCAGGGCGTCCTCACGACGCTCGCGCTGACGGCGGTGGGCTGGGTGCTGGCGGCGGCGCTCGGCGCCGTCTTCGGCGCGGCCCGGACCGCGCCGTCGCGCCTCCTGCGCGGGATGGGCGCCGCCTACGTCGAGTTCTTCCGCAACGTCCCGCTCCTGGTGTGGATGTTCCTCTGGTACTTCGGCGTGCCCCAGGTCCTCCCCGCCGCGGCCCAGGACTGGCTGAACCGCCACCACGGGGAGTTCGTCGCCGCCGTCGTCGCGCTCGGCGTCTATCACGGGGCGCGGTTCGCCGAGATCGTGCGGGCGGGCATCCAGTCGGTCCCGCCCACCCAGCTGGAGGCGGCCCTCTCCACCGGCCTCACGCTGGGGCAGGCCTACAGGCTCGTGCTGCTGCCGATCGCCCTCCGGCTGATCGTGCCGCCGCTCACCAACGACTCGCTCAACCTGCTGAAGAACTCGTCGCTGGCCCTGACGATCAGCGTGGCCGAGACGACCTTCATGACGCGCCAGATCGAGAGCTATACGGCGAAGGGCTTCGAGGCGATCACGGCGGGGACGCTCATCTACCTCGCGCTGTGCCTCGTGGTCGCCGGCGCGATGGCGCGCGTCGAGCGCCGGGTCGCGATTCCCGGCCTCATCGTGCGGGGCGGGGGAGCGGCGGCGCATTGAGCGGGGCGCGGCGAGTCGCCACCGGAGGGACGCGCCGTCCCGAGGGCCGGCAGTCCGAGGCGGCGCGGCGAGTCGCCACCGGAGGGACGCGCCGTCCCGAGGGCCGGCAGCCCGAGGCGGCGCGGCGAGTCAAATGACCCTGGACGTTGCGGTCATCGCCAACAACTGGCGCTTCATCCTCCTGCAGGGGCTCCTCGGCATCGGGGCCTTCGGAGGCGGGACCGTCGCCCTGGCGATCCCGGCCATCGTGCTCGGCTTCGTCCTCGGGATCGGCGTGGCGCTCGCCCGGCTCTCAGGGCAGGCGTGGCTCCGCTACCCGTCGACGCTCTACGTCCAGGTGATCCGAGGCATCCCGCTGGTCATGGTGGTGTTCTGGTTCTGGTTCTTCATCCCGATCGCGACCGGGGTCTCGCTGCCCCAGTACTGGGTCGCGCTGGTGGCCTTCGTCGTCTTCGAGGCGGCGTACCTCGGCGAGATCATCCGGGCGGGCATCCAGTCCGTCCCCCGTGGCCAGGTGGAGGCGGCGGAGGCGACCGGACTCCCGTACGCGGCCACGATGCGGGACGTCGTCCTGCCACAAGCGGTGCGGAACATGCTGCCGTCGCTCGTCACGCAGTTCATCATCCTCGTCAAGGACACCTCGCTCGCCTCCATCATCGGGTACATGGACCTCACGAAGGCGGCCCAGACCGTCAACCAGCGCGAGATCCGGCCCTTCGAGCTCTACCTGTTCATCGCGGCCGTCTACTGGGTCCTGACGTACGCGATGTCGCGCGGCAGCCGGGCCCTCGAGCGCCGGATGTCGCCGGACGCGGCGGCTCGCGTCGCCGCAGTGGCCAGCTCGTGAGCGAAGCGGCGCCCCGCCCGGGGACCCGGTTGTGGGCCGACGCCCGGGTCCTGGCCCTCGCCATCCTCTTCCCGGCCGGGCTCGCCGGGTGCACCGCCGCCCTCGAGGCGCAGGTGGCGCGACAGGACGCCGCCCTGGCGGACCTCCGGACCGGGATGGACGGGCTCCAGGCCGATCTTCGGGCGCTGCACGAGGAGGTCACGGCGCTGCGGGCGGGCCTCGAGGCCGGGGTTCGCCGGACGACGGCCGACCGCGAGAGGGAGGAGAAGGTCGCGCGTGAGGCGCAGGGGGCCGTTGAGGCACGGCTGGCGACGGTGGAGCACCGCGTCGAGGATCTGACCGAGGGCGTCAGCGGGCTGGAGTCCGGCGTGGCCAGCCTGGCGGAGCAGGTCGCGCTGCTGGAGGCGGGGAGCGCCAGCGCGGTGAAGCTTCCTCCGGCGCGCGCCTCGGGGCCCCGGCAGCCGGGTCCGCCGATCTCGCCCGAGGAGCTGTTCGACCGCGGGATGGAGAGCTTCCGGGCGGGCGAGCTCGGCCAGGCGGTCCTCGATTTCGAGGAGTTCGCCGACAAGCACCCGGGGCATCCTCTGGCTCCGAGCGTCCAGTTCTGGATCGGCGAAGCCTACTTCCGGAGCCGGGACTTCGAGCAGGCGGCCGCCAAGTACCAGAAGGCGATCGACCTCGCTCCCAGCGGGGAGCGGACCCCGGACGCGCTCCTCCGCCTCGGCCTCGCCCTCCGGTCGCTCCGCCGCGAGGACCGGGCGCGCGAGGTGTGGGCCCGGCTCGAGCGAGACTTCCCGGACAGCGAGGCGACCGTGCGGGCGCGCGCCGTACTCCGCCAGCCGAGCCGTTCGGTACGGCCGGCGGAGCCCCGATAGCAAGAGATCACGCTCAACCCTCCATCAAATCTGGCGAATCGTCACACCGCGGCGAGGCCCGCAACCGTCCGTTTTCTTGACGTTGCTCGGACAGGGTGTATATCATGGCGCTTGCTTTGCACGTGTTTAGTGCTATTGAGCCTGCTGTGGCAACGCTCGAGCCGGTGACGGTGCCCGACGAGCGCTGGGCGTGGGTGGCGCTGGCCATGGTCCCCGGAGTCATGGGGAATGATCGGCGTTACCACGACCTCCTGAGCCTCGGTCTCCCCGCGGACATCCTCGAGGCCTCTCCCCGCGCCCTCGCGGAGGTCGCGGGATCCCGGGCGGCCGCCGCCGTGGGTGACTTCGCCTGGCGCCGGGCGGCGCGCCAGCAGGCCGAAGCGGCGACGCGGTGCGGTGCACACCTGGTGCTACTGGGGGACCCCGAGTATCCCGCGACGCTTCGCCCGATCGACCTGCCACCGCCGTTTCTGCTGGTTCGGGGGGAGATGCGGCGCGAGGACGGGCTGGCCATGGCCGTCGTCGGCTCGCGGCGCGGCTCTCCCTACGGGCTCCGGATGGCGGAGCGCCTGGCCACGGACCTGGCAGTCCGGGGCGTGACGGTGGTGAGCGGGCTGGCGCGGGGCGTGGATACGGCCGCCCACCGGGGAGCCCTCGACGCCGGAGGACGGACCCTGGCCGTCCTGGGCTCGGGCGTGGACGTGGTGTATCCGCCCGAGAACCACCGCCTGTCGGCCGAGGTGGCGAAGGCCGGCGCCCTGGTGTCGCAGTTCCCGATGGGGACGGCGCCTTTGCCGCACCACTTCCCGGCCCGGAACCGGGTCATCGCGGGCCTGACGCTGGGAACGGTGGTCGTCGAGGCGGCGGAGCGCAGCGGGGCCCTGATCACCGCGCGCCTAGCCGGAGAGCTCGGCCGGGAGGTCTACGCGGTGCCCGGAAACGTCTCGTCCGCGGGGAGCCAGGGCACGAACAGCCTCATCCAGGACGGGGCCAAGCTCGTCCAAGGGTGGGAAGACATCGTGGCGGAGTGGCGTCCCGAGTGGCGGCGGGCGTTGCGCTCGGTTCCGGCGTCCCGGCCGCCAATGGACTCGGAGGCCGGGGGCGCGGTCGAGTCTGGGGAGCGTGCCATCCTCGCTCTGCTCGGGGACGAGCCGGTCGCGGTCGACGTCGTCGTGGAGCGGACTCGGCTCCCGTCGGCCCAGGTATCGGCGGGGCTCATGGCCCTGGAGCTGCGCGGGCTCGTACGCCGGATCGCCGGACAGCGGTACGTCCGGAGCTGAGGAGGAAGCGTGGCAGGACGAACCTCCCTGGTCGTGGTCGAGTCACCGACCAAGGTGAAGACGATTCAGAAGTACCTTGACCGAGGGTACGTGGTGAAGGCGTCGCTCGGTCACCTGAAGGACCTGCCGAAGAGCAAGCTCGGCATCGACCTCAGGGGGGGCGGCTTCAAGCCGCAGTACGTCCCCGTCCGGGCCAAGGCGAAGACGCTGGAGGACCTGAAGAAGGCGGGCAAGAAGGCGAAGGCGCTCTACGTCGCCACGGACCCCGACCGCGAGGGTGAGGCGATCGGCTGGCACATTGCCCAGGAGATCGGGCTCCCGCCGGAGAAGGTCTACCGGGTGCTCTTCAACGAGATCACGGAGAAGGCAGTCAAGGCCGCCTTCAAGGACCCCGGACGCATCGACCAGAAGCGGGTCGACGCCCAGCAGGCGCGTCGCGTTCTGGACCGCCTGGTCGGCTACAAGGTCAGCCCGCTCCTCTGGGAGAAGATCCGGCGGGGCCTGTCGGCGGGCCGGGTCCAGTCGGTCGCCGTCCGGCTCATCTGCGAGCGGGAGCAGGAGATCCGGGCCTTCGTGCCCCAGGAGTACTGGAGCCTCCACGCCTACCTGGCCGGCACGGTCCCGCCCGAGTTCGTCGCCACGCTCCGCGAGAAGGACGGAGAGAAGATCGTCCCGTCCACCGGGGTCGAGACCCAGGCCATCGTCGCAGAGCTCGAGCACACGACGTTCGTGGTCAAGTCGGTCGAGCGCGGCGAGCGCCGGAAGAACCCGTCGCCGCCCTTCATCACCTCGACGCTCCAGCAGGACGCGGCGCGCAAGCTCCGCTTCTCGGCGTCGAAGACCATGATGGTCGCCCAGCAGCTCTACGAGGGCGTGGAGATCGGCAACGGCGGGCCGGTCGGCCTCATCACCTACATGCGGACCGACTCGCCTCGCGTAGCCGCCGAGGCCCAGGCGGGGGCCCGCGACGTGATCGCGGCCCGCTACGGGGCGGAGACGCTGCCGGACCGGCCGCCGTTCTACCGGGCGCGCAAGTCGGCCCAGGAGGCCCACGAGGCGATCCGGCCCACGCTCCTCGACCGCCCGCCCGAGCGCCTGGCCCGGCATCTGAGCCGGGATCAGCTCTCGCTCTACCGCCTGATCTGGGAGCGGTTCTTGGCGAGCCAGATGCGCCCCGCCCTCTACGACACCCTGACGGTCGACGTGACGGCGGGGCCGTACCTCTTCCGCGCGCTGGGCTCCGCGCTGCGCGCCCCGGGCTTCATGGCGGTCTACATCGAGGCGCCCGACGAATCCGCCGGCTCCGCGGAAGAAGAGGGCGAGATGTCGGGCCTGCCGCCGCTCGAGGTCGGGCAGCGCCTCGGCCTGGTCCGCCTCGATCCGAAGCAGCACTTCACCCAGCCGCTGCCCCGCTACACGGAGGCCTCGCTGGTGAAGGAGCTGGAGGAGAAGGGCATCGGGCGGCCCTCGACCTACGCTCAGATCCTGTCGACCATCCAGAAGCGCGAGTATGTCCGGCGGGACCGGGGATCCCTGACGCCGACCGACCTCGGCGAGACCGTGAACGACCTCCTGGTCAAGGCCTTCCCCGACATCTTCGAGGTGGCGTTCACCGCCCAGATGGAGGAGTCCCTCGACGAGATCGAGGAAGGCGACCAGAAGTGGGTCGAGACGGTGCGCCAGTTCTACGGGCCGTTCGCCAAGGACCTGAAGCAGGCCGGCATCGAGATGGAGGACCTCAAGAAGGGCAAGGTCACCGACGAGACCTGCCCCACGTGCGGCGAGGGCAAGCTCCTCGAGAAGTGGGGGCGGTTCGGCCGGTTCCTGGCATGTGAGCGCTACCCCGACTGCAAGTACACCCGCAACCTGGGCGAGAGCGCCCAGGCGGAGCCGGAGCAGGCCGGGGTGACCTGCGACAAGTGCGGCAAACCGATGGTCTTCAAGCAGAGCAAGTACGGCCGGTTCATCGGCTGCTCGGGATACCCCGAGTGCAAGAACATCAAGAAGATCACCATCGGCATTCCGTGTCCCCAGGAGGGCTGCGGGGGGGAGCTGACCGAGCAGCGCTCGAAGCGGGGCCGCGCGTACTTCGGCTGCGCCAACTACCCGACCTGCCGCTTCGTCGTCTGGCAGCGCCCGGTCGCGACCCCGTGCCCGAAGTGCGGCGCGCCGTTCTTGACCCAGCGCGGCGGGCGGGGCAAGCGGTTCGTGGCGTGCTGGCGCGAGGGCTGCGACTACCGGCGCGAGATCGAGAGCGCGTGAAGCCGGCCGGCAGCGAGCAGGGGGGGACCGCGGCGGCCGCGTTTCTCCGCCACCTCGCGGCTGAGCGGGGCGCGTCGCCGCACACGGTGCGGAGCTACCGGGCCGATCTTCTCGACTGCGCGGCCTTCCTCGAGCGCCGGGGACTCGGACCCTTGCCGGAGGCGGACGCGCGTGTGATCCGCGGGTATCTGGCGGACCTCCATGCCCGGGGTCTCGCGCGGACGTCGATCGCGCGACGCCTGGCGACGCTCCGCAGCTTCTTCCGCTTCCTGATCCGGCGGGGGCGCGCCAAGGCGAACCCGGCCCGCGAGGTGCGGACACCGAGCCTTCCCGGCCGCCTGCCCTCGCATCTCCCGATCGACCAGAGCGAGGCGCTGTTCCGCCCGCCGGCGGGAGACGAGGAAGCGGACCGGCGAGACCGGGCGATTCTCGAGGTGCTCTACGCGAGTGGGGTCCGCGTCGCGGAGCTGTCCGGGCTGGACGTCGAGGACGTGGACCTCCGGGAGGGCAGCGTGCGGGTGCTCGGCAAGGGGCGCAAGGAGCGCATCGTCCCGCTCGGCTCGAAGGCCGTGGCGGCGCTCCGCGCCTACCTGGGAGCGCGCGAGGGAGCGCGGGGCGCGCTCTTCCGAAACCCCAGGAACGGGCGCCTCACGGTCCGAAGTCTCCACCGGATCGTCCGGGCGCGCGCGCGCGCCGCGGGACTGGCCGGGCGGGTGACGCCCCACACGCTCCGCCACACGTTCGCGACCCACCTTCTGGACGCCGGCGCCGATCTTCGCCTGATCCAGGAGCTCCTGGGGCACGCGCGCCTGGCGACGACCCAGCGCTACACACACGTGAGCGCGGACCGGCTCGCCAAGGTCTACGACGCGGCCCACCCCCGGGCGCGGGCGTGACGGCCACGCCGGTCCTCCACGCGACGACCGTCGTCTCCGTCCGGCACCGTGGCCGGGTGGCGATGGCGGGCGACGGGCAGGTGAGCCTGGGCGCGACCATCGTCAAGCACACCGCGCGCAAGGTCCGGCGCGTCCACCACGACCGGGTGCTCGCGGGGTTCGCCGGCGCGGCCGCCGACGCCTTCACGCTGTTCGAGCGGTTCGAGGCGCGCCTCGACGAGCACCGGGGCAACCTCCGGAGGGCAGCGGTCGAGCTCGCGAAGGAGTGGCGGAGCGACCGCGTGCTCCGCCGGCTCGAGGCGTTGCTGGCGATCGCCGACGCCGACGCCTCCTTCATCGTGTCGGGCACGGGCGAGGTCATCGAGCCGGACGACGGCCTCATCGGAATCGGATCGGGCGGCCCCTTCGCGCTCGCCGCCGCGCGAGCCCTCGTCGGCCACTCCGATCTGGACGCCAAGGCCATCGCGGTCGAGGCGATGCGGGTGGCGGCCGGCATCTGCGTCTACACGAACGACCAGGTCACGGTGGAGGAGCTGTGACGGCGCGTCTGGAGGGGGGACAGCTGACGCCCGCCCAAATCGTGCTCGAGCTCGACCGCTACGTCGTCGGACAGGGCCGGGCCAAGCGCGCGGTCGCCATCGCGCTCCGCAACCGCTGGCGGCGCCAGAACCTGCCGCCGGAGCTCCGGGACGAGGTGGCGCCGAAGAACATCATCATGATCGGACCCACGGGGGTCGGGAAGACGGAGATCGCGCGGCGGCTCGCCCGGCTCGCCCAGGCACCCTTCATCAAGGTGGAGGCCTCGAAGTACACGGAGGTCGGCTACGTCGGCCGCGACGTCGAGTCGATGATCCGCGATCTCACCGAGCTCGCCGTCAACATGGTCAAGAGCGAAATGGCGGAAAGCGTGGCCGAGCGGGCCGCGCAGGCCGCGGAGGAGCGCCTCCTCGAGCTGCTCCTCCCGCGGGCCCGCGTCCGCGATGCCGTGGGCCTCGGCAGCCTGGAGCCGGTCTCCCCGGAGGCCAGCGGGGCCGCGACCCGGGAGAAGCTGCGCGAGCAGCTCCGGTCGGGGCGTCTCGACGACCGACAGATCGAGCTGGAAGTGCGAGCTCAGGGCATGCCGGTGATGGAGATGTTCGCCGGCGCCGGCATGGGCGAGATGGACCAGAATCTGCGCGAGATGCTGGGCAGCATGCTACCGACGCGCACGAAGCTCCGGAAGGTCCGGGTGTCGGAGGCGCGGCGCCTGCTCATCCAGGAAGAGACGCAGAAGCTCATCGACATGGACGAGGTCGCCGGCCAGGCGATCCGGCGCGTCCAGGACTCCGGCATCGTGTTCCTGGACGAGATCGACAAGATCGCGGGGCGGGAGCGCGGACAGGGACCCGACGTCTCGCGGGAGGGGGTCCAGCGGGACCTCCTGCCGATCGTGGAGGGGACTGCCGTGACGACCAAGTACGGGGTGGTGCGCACGGACCACGTGCTGTTCGTCGCCGCCGGCGCGTTCCACGTGGCGAAGCCGGCCGACCTCATCCCGGAGCTCCAGGGACGCTTCCCGATCCGGGTGGAGCTCGAGCCGCTCTCGCGCGCCGACTTCGTCCGGATCCTGACCGAGCCGGAGAGCGCCCTCATCAAGCAGTACCGGGCCCTCCTCCGGACCGAGGGCGTGACGCTCGACTTCACCCCCGACGCGGTGGAGGCGGTGGCGGAGATCGCCACGCTGGTGAACGAGCGCGCCGAGAACATCGGCGCCCGGCGCCTCTACACGATCCTGGAGCGGGTCCTGGAGGACGTTTCCTTCCAGGCGCCGGACCTGGCCGGGAAGACAGTGACGGTCGACGCGGGCTTCGTGCACGCCCGGCTGGCGGACGCCATCCGGGACGACGACATGAGCCGGTACATCCTCTGATGGGAGGTCGCCAAGAGGCCGTGACGAGCGCGATGGAGAAGCTCATCGAGAAGGCCGGGACCCTGATGGACGCCCTCCCGTACATCCGGGCGTTCTGGGGGAAGACCCTCGTCATCAAGTACGGCGGCCACGCGATGGAATCTCCTCAGCTGGCCGAGGGATTCGCCCGCGACGTCGTGCTCCTGAAGTACGTGGGGATGAACCCGGTAATCGTGCACGGGGGCGGCCCGCAGATCGGGGCCATGATGAAGCGTCTCGGCAAGGAGCCGCGGTTCGTGGGCGGCATGCGCGTCACCGACGAGGAGACGATGGAGATCGTCGAGATGGTCCTCGTCGGCCGGATCAACAAGGAGATCGTCGGTCTGATCAACCACCACGGCGGGAAGGCCGTCGGGCTGTCGGGCAAGGACGGATCCTTGATCCGGGCCCGCCGCCGTGTCCACAAGACGCCGGCCGGGGAGGAGCTCGACATCGGGCTGGTGGGGGACGTGACCCATGTCAACCCCGAGCCGATCCGCCTTCTCGACGAGCACGGGTTCATCCCGGTGATCGCCCCCGTCGGCGTCGGCGCGGACGGCGAGAGCTACAACATCAACGCCGACCTGGTCGCGGGCGAGGTCGCCGCCGCCCTCCAGGCGGAGAAGCTCATCCACCTGACCGACGTCGAGGGGATCAAGGGACCCGGCGGCGAGCTGATCTCGACCCTCTCGCAGTCGGAGGCGCGGCGCCTGGTGGCCGCGGAGGTGATCGACGGCGGCATGCTGCCGAAGGTCGAGTCCTCGCTCCGGGCGCTCGAGGCTGGCACCGCCAAGGCGCACATCCTGGACGGCCGCATCCCCCACGCGATCCTGCTGGAGATCTTCACGAAGGAAGGCATCGGCACCGAGATCGTGCTGTAGCCGTCATCGCCGGGAAGGGCCGTAGGGCCCGCCGAGCGCCTCGAAACGGTTCGCATGACCGAGTCGACGACGCCCTCGCTCAATCCCTCCGCGCCAGGGGGCCGCGCAGCAGGCGGCCGGGGAAAGCGCCGGTGTGCTTGCCCTCCCGGAGCAGGACCTCGCCGTTCACGACCGTGGCGAGGACACCCCGGGCCCGCTGGATCAGGCGGCGGGCACCGGCCGGGAGGTCGTCCACCACCTCCGGCATCTCGGCGGCGAGCGTGTCGGGGTCGAAGACGACGAGGTCGGCCGCCAGGCCCTCGCGGATCAGCCCGCGATCGGCAAAGCCCCACAGCGTGGCGGGCACGAACGTCACCATGCGCACGGCCTGCTCCAGCGTGAACGCCCCCTTGGCGCGCACCCAGTGGCTGAACACGTGCGTCTGGAGCGAGGAGTCCATCAGCTGCGACACGTGGGCGCCGGAGTCCGAGAACGTCGTGACGGTGCGGGGGTGCCGCATCAGCTCCAGGGCGGCGTCCTGGTCCTCGTTCGCGACCGGCTGGAGGAAGAAGAGGTTCAGGTCCCGGGCGAGCGCGAGGTCGATCATCGTCTCGGCCGGGTGCTGGCCGCGCTCGCGTGCGACCGAGGCCACCGTGCGGTGGGGGCCCTCCACGGTGTCGAATACGAAGATCCAGTCGTAGTCGGCGTCCCGGGCCTCGGTGCCGATGGCGCGGCGGCCCGAGGGCTCGTCGGCCGCCTCGACGAGGCGGCGCCGCAGCTCCGGATCGTGGAGCCGTTGGCGCTGCTCGGCGAGGGGAAGGGCGCGGAGGTCCCTCCAGACGGGCAGGATGTCGAAGGGCAGCTGGGTCCGGAACGAGAGCAGCGCGCTCAGCGACCGGCTGTGGACCTGAGCAAACATGCGGCCGCCGGCCGCCGCGGTCTCGTCGAGCAACGCCAGGTACGCTCGCCAGACGCCGGGGACCTCGCGCCGGCTGAAGACGCCGAAGGTGATCGGGCGGCCGCTCTCGACGGCCAGGTCGCGTAGTCGCACGTGATAGTCGCGCACACCTGGATCGCCCGCGGTCCGGTCCACGCC
>DATBGA010000146.1:0-20285 GCA_036558225.1 Candidatus Methylomirabilota bacterium
ACGGAGCTGACCGACGCCGACACGACGGGGATGAACGCGCTCCTCATCGGGTTCTGCCAGGAGCTCGGCATCCGCAACGTGCTGACGACGGAGGTCATCCCGTGGGCGCGGGGCGTGGTGCGCGAGGTCGACGTGGCGCGCCGGCTCATGTACGCGGCGCGCCGGCGGGGTGTCCTGCCGAAGCACGTCGACGACCGCCTGCTCACAGTCAAGGACGCCCGCCCCAAGTACTACACGGAGACGGAGCTCCGGGAGCTCCACCGGGCGATCACGGATCCGAACCTCCGCATCGCCACCACCCGCGACACCATCTGCGTCTTCAACGACCGGCTGTTCGTCAGCGGCACCGACATCCAGGCGCTGTTCGATCAGCTCGGCGTCGAAGACGCCGGTCACGCTTTCTATCTCGGCAAGGAGCTGATGAAGGCGAGGCTGGCCCTGCTCCTCGGCAAGACCTACGTGCAGGAGCAGCCGCTCCGCTGGGGCTACCTGACGCCCGAGCGGGAGGACACCCCCCACCGCCGAGTCCGGATCGAAGGACGGGGGAAGCCGCGGGACGCCTAGTCGCCGAGCCATCCGGGACGCCGGCGACGAGGCCGCTCGGGCGCCCGCGCCCGTCACGCCCCCCGAGGCTCTGGCCGCGCCCGGAGGTCTGGACTATTCTCTGATACGCACGAGTCGGTCCCCCGGAGCGGGTCCGGTGGGCGCCGCGCGGGCGGATCCACGACGCGGAAGAGGAAGCGATGATCCGACGAGCGCTTCCTCGGGAAGGAGATGTGTCCCCATGCGAGAGGCAATCCGACGTTGGCCTGTTCCGGGTGTCGTCCTGGCCGTCGCGGCGATTGCGGCCGCGCTCTCCCTCGGGACGGTCGAGCGGTCCGGCGCGCAGACGCCGAAGACGCTGGTGATCGCGATCGGCGCCGATCAGACCGGCCTCGACCCCCAGACGGTTGAGAACAACGAGTCCGGCTTCATCATGGCGACGATCTACGACTCGATCGTCAACTACAAGCCCGGCTCGAGCGAGGTGGGTCCCGGGCTGGCCGAGTCGTGGACCATCTCCCCGGACGGCAAGGTCTACACGTTCAAGATCCGGAAGGGCGTCAAGTTCCACGACGGGACGCCCATGAATGCCAAGACGATCGCCGAGGACGTGGATCGGGCGATCAATCCGAACAACCCCTGCTACGTCTTCAACCGCAAGGTCGATAGCTACGACGCTTTCACCTACGGCTCGGTGAAGGCCGGAAACGTCGTGAAGCTCGACGTTCCGGACGAGTACACGCTCCGCTTCACGCTGCCGAAGCCGAACGCCCCGTTCCTGTCGAGCATCGCGATGGTCTGGCAGGGGATCGTGAGCCCGACCGCGACGAAGAAGCACAACTGCGACGCCAGCCAGAATCCCGTCGGAACGGGGCCGTTCAAGTTCGTCGAAGCGGTGCGAAACGACCACGTGACGGTCGAGGCGAATCCCGACTACTGGGGGGGCAAGCCGAGGGTCGACCGCATCATCTTCCGGATCATTCCGGAGAGCGCGACCCGGATGCTCGCCCTGGAGCGCAACGAGGTCCAGATCCTCGCCGACGTGCCGCCGGCCGACTACGAGCGGGTGGAGAAGAACTCCGCGCTCAAAATGTACCGCCAGCCCGGACTGACTATCCTGGGCGTCTCGATGTCCAACGATCTCGGGCCGTTCAAGGACAAGCGCGTCCGCCAGGCGATGAACTACGCCGTCGACAAGGAGGCGATCAACAAGGGCCTTTACGGGGGCGCACTGACGGCCAGCCAGGGCATGCCGCCCGTGCTCTGGGGGTACAACAAGGAGGTCCGACCGTACCCCTATGACGTGAACAAGGCGAAGGAGCTCCTGAAGGAGGCCGGGTTCGCCAACGGCTTCTCGACGGAGATGATGGTGTACGCGAACCCGCGCGGCTACAACCCCATCGGGGGCGCCAAGCTGGGCGAGGCGGTCCAGGGGTATCTCGCCAAGGTGGGCGTCAACGTGAAGATCACGCAGTACGAGTGGGGCGCCTACCTCCAGAAGGTGCGGACCCTCACCTGGGAGGGCATGGCGATCTCGGGCTGGTCCGGCGACAACGGCGACCCCGACAACTTCCTCGGCGACCTCTTCGAGTGGGACACCGTCAACAACGCGGCCCGCACCAACAACGCGGCCCGGCATCACAACCCCGAGTTCGACAAGCTCCTCCAGGACGGCCGGGAGCTGAGCGACCAGGGCAAGCGCGCGCAGGCGTACTCGAAGGCCAACCAGGTCCTCCACGACGACGCCCCCTGGATCTTCATGAATCACACCACGCACGTGCGCGCGGCCCGCGCCAACGTGAAGGGCTTCACGCTGAACCCGCTCCAGATGTTCTTCCACATGGAACAGGTGTCCCTCGAGTAGGTCGGGACCTCCGCGGGGCTGACCGAAGCCCGCCGTCCGGAGACGGCGGGCTTCGGCGTCTCGCGCGACCCTGACCGACATCCGGACCTCGGGGTCTCGCACTCGCGATGTGGAAATACGTGGGTCGCCGGCTGGTTCAGCTCGTCCCCGTCCTCCTTGGCGTGAGCCTGCTGGTGTTCTTCGGCATGCACCTCATCCCGGGAGACGTCGTGACGCTCCTGCTCGGAGAGAAGGCCACCGCGGCCGAGCTCGAGCGGCTCCGGCATCAGCTCGGGCTCGACCAGCCGGTCTACATCCAGTACCTGCGCTTCGTCGTCGACGCCGTCCGCGGCGACTTCGGCGTGTCGATCCGGACGCGTCAGCCCGTCATCTGGGAGATCCGGCAAGCGCTGCCGGTGACCATCGAGCTGTCCCTCGCCGCGCTCCTGTTCGCGGTCGTGCTCGGGATCGCCATCGGCGTCATCAGCGCCCGCCGTCCCCACTCCGCCGTCGACACCGGGGCGATGGTCTTCGTGCTGATCGGCGTCTCCATGCCGGTGTTCTGGACGGGCATCCTCCTCCTCCTGGTGTTCGGCGGCATGCTGGGGTGGCTGCCGCTCGGCGGCATCCTCGACACGTCCCTGACGGCCCGCCGGATCACCGGCATGCCCGTCCTGGACGGCGTGCTGCAGGGGAGCTGGCCCGTCGCGCGGAGCGCGATGGAGCACCTCGCCCTGCCCGCGGTGACGCTCGGCAGCGCCCTCATGGCGACGATCGCCCGCATGGCCCGGTCGACGATGCTCGACGTGCTGAACCTCGACTACGTCCGGACGGCGCGCGCCAAGGGCGTGCCGGAGGGCGTGGTGGTGAGGCGCCACGCCCTCTGGAACGCGCTCCTGCCGGTCGTGACCCTGGTCGGTCTGCACCTGGGGCTGCTCCTGTCCGGCGCCGTCCTCACCGAGACGATCTTCGCGCTGCCCGGCCTGGGCCGGCTGACGATCACCAGCGTGCTCGCGCGGGACTATCCAGTGGTCCAGGGCGTCGTCGTGATCGGGGCGGTGATCTTCGTCGTCGCGAACCTCGTGGTCGACGTCCTCTACGCATGGCTGGATCCGCGGATCCGCTACAGCTGACCGACGCGCTGGCCCCGGTCACGCCCGCGGCCCGCGCGAGCGCCCTCTCGTGGCGCCGGCTGCGGCGAAGCTCGAACCTCGCCGCCGGGGCCGCGATCGTGGTGATCGTGGTGCTGGCCGCCATCTTCGCCTCCCGCCTCGCCCCCTTCGATCCCATCGACCAGGAGTTCACGAGCCAGCTGCGGGCCCCGTCCCCGGCGCACCTGTTCGGGACGGACGAGTTCGGCCGGGATATCTTCTCGCGCGTGCTCTTCGGGACCCGCATCGCCCTGTGGGTCGGAGGGTTCGCCGACCTCATCGCGACCGTCCTCGGCGTCGTGCTCGGCGTCGTCGCCGGCTACGTGGGCGGGCGCCTCGACGCCCTCGTCACCCGGGTCCTCGACGTGGTGCTGGCGTTCCCGTACCTGCTGCTGGCGATGGTCGTGGTCGCCATCCTGGGGCCGGGCCTGACGAACGCGATGATCGCGATCGCGGTCGTCTACACGCCGCAGTTCGCCCGCGTCGTCCGGGGCGTCGTGCTCTCCGTCAAGGAGCAGGATCACGTGGAGGCGGCCCGGGCCATCGGCGCGGGGCCGGTCCGGATCCTGACCCGGTGCATCCTGCCCAACATCCTGTCGCCAATCATCGTGATGGCGACGCTCACGGTCGGATTCATGATCGTCGAGACGGCCGGGCTCTCGTTCCTCGGCCTGGGCGCCAGCCCGCCGACACCCGAGTGGGGCTCGATGCTGGCCACGGGGCGCTCCTTCATGCTCACGGCTCCGTGGATCGCCACCTTCCCGGGGCTCGCCATCCTGGTCACGGTCGTCGGGTTCAACCTCGCCGGCGACGGCCTGCGAGACCTCCTGGACCCGCGGCTCCGGGGCCGGATCTGACGCCGGGCGCGGCGCTCCGCGTCCGGCTCCCGCGGGCCCGCCCTGGCCGGCGCCGAGTGGTTCCCGCCGCCCTTGACAGGGAGCCTGCCCCTCTCCGATGATCCGCCTACCGGGTGTCTCACCTCGGGCCGAGGAGGTCGTCATGGACCGAGTGAATCGGCGACGCTTCCTGAGCGCACTGGGGGCAACAGGCGCCTCGCTGGCCGTGGGAGGGCGCGTGCCGTCGGCCTGGGGCCAGCCCGATCCCATCCTGGCCGGCCGGCCGCTCGTGCGTTACCCGGAGAAGACGGACCTGATCCTCCTCACGGCGCGCCCGGCGCAACTCGAGACTCCGATGCGGTACTTCGACCGCGCGATCACGCCCAACGAGGCGTTCTTCGTCCGATACCACATCTACCCGACCCCGGCGAGCGTCGATCTCGGCACATGGCGCCTGCGGGTGGGAGGCCTCGTCGACCGGCCCCTCGAGCTCTCGATGGACGAGCTCACGACCAAGTTCCCGCGAGCCGCCGTCACTGCCGTCAACCAGTGCTCCGGCAACAGTCGTGGCCGCTTCGCGCCGCGAGTTCTGGGCGGCGAATGGGGCGACGGGGCCATGGGGAACGCCGAGTGGGTCGGCGCGCGGCTGCGGGACGTCCTGAAGTCGGCCGGCGTGCGTCAAGGGGCGGTCCAGGTGACCTTCGACGGCCTCGACCAGTCGCCCCTGCCGAGCGTGCCCGACTTCGTCAAGAGCCTCGACGTCGGAAGGATCATGGAAGATCCCGACATCCTGGTTGCTTATCAGATGAACGGGCAGGCACTCCCGATGCTCAACGGCTACCCCGCGCGGCTCGTGGTCCCCGGCTGGTACGCGACCTATTGGGTGAAGAACCTCTCGGAGATCGCCGTCGTAGACCACGTCTTCGAGAAGTTCTGGATGAAGCCAGCTTACCGGATCCCCGACACGCCCTGCGGGTGCGTCGAGCCGGGGACGGCACCGGCGCGCACGGTGCCGATCACCCGCATGACGGTCCGCTCGTTCATGGCGGTCCCGGGGGCAGGGGCGCGCGTCGCGGTCGGCCAGCCGCTGACGCTCAAGGGGATCGCTTTCGACGGCGGCTACGGCATCCGCGAGGTGCTCGTCTCCGACGACCGTGGCGCGACCTGGCAGCGCGCGGGTCTCGGCCCGGACCTGGGACGCTACTCCTTCCGCGAGTGGAGCGCGATCTGGGTGCCGCAGGCACCCGGGGGCCATCGCCTCATGGTCCGGGCGGTCAACGCGATCGGTGAATCACAGGGCGAGACGCCGCTCTGGAATCCGGCCGGCTATCTGCGGAACGTGATCGAGCACGTCGACGTCCAGGCGGGATAGGAGGGCGACGTGAAGCGCGCGCTCGCCGGTATCTTGCTCGGGCTGGCTCTCCCCGCAGTCGCAGGTGCGGAGGGCAAGACCATCGGGCAGCCACCCGACCACCCCTACGGGGCCCTCGCAGACGGAGCCGGTGCCCAGCTGGCCCGCAACCAATGCGGCATCTGCCACTCCACGGACTACGTCGTGATGCAGCCCCGGGGTGACGCCAAGCAGTGGGAGGCCGTGGTCACGAAGATGATCAAGGTCTACGGCGCGCCGATCAGCGAGGCGGACGCGAAGGCCATCAGCGAGTACCTGACCGCGGCCTACGGCCCCGCGCGCTGAAGCGCGGGGCCGCCGGCCCGGCGGTCACGGGCCGCACTCCCCGCCGCGGAGGACGCGAAGAGGGACAACACGGCGGCCGTCATCCTGCCGAACGTCGTGGAGGGAGACCGCTTCGAGGAGATCGGCGAGGTCTCACGGGAAGAGCCGACGCGGTAGTTACGCGCGCGACCGCACCTCGCCCCGGGGGACCCCGTCGGGGCGCCCTATCGGCTGGAATGCCCGTCCGGGGGCCGGCGTCCAACCTGGCAGGAGGAAGGCCATGGCACGGACAGGCCAGGAGATTGCGGCAATTTCGATGCACGGTTCGAGAAGGGCGCACCTCCGCGCCGGGCTGTCCCTGGTGGCCGGCGCGCTCGCGCTCGGCGGGTGCTACGTGGTGCCGGCCCGGACCGCCTACGTCGCGCCCGCCCCCGTGGTGGTGGCGCCCGCTCCCGTCGTCGTGGCGCCGGCTCCCGTGTACTACTGTTGCGGATATGGCTGGCACCGGCGCGGCCGCTGGTGAGGATCGCTCCGGCGCTCCGCACGCGAGCTGATCGTCCTCCGCGCCTCCGGGCCGAGTTGTAGGGTAGGATTGGGGCGGCGCCCCGGCGCCCGCATCCCCGGGCCGTCATCCTTCCCCCGCTGCGACGCGACGCCGTGCGGCCCACCGGGAGGTGCGCATGAAGAAGCTGCTCCTGCAGCTCGATCCCGACCGGAACCCGAGCGCCTTCGATCGCATCGTCGCCTACGACGCCGGGGTGGATGAGGTGCTGAGCTACGGTGGCGTGACCGCGACCGACGTCGCTCCGCTGGTGCACGGCGCGATCTTCACGCGCGGGCCCGCGGATCTCCGCCACACCGCGGTGTGGGTCGGGGGCGCCGACGTCGGAGCGGCCGAGACCCTGTTCGCGGCGGTCCAGAAGACCTTCTTCGGCCCGTTCCGGGTGAGCGCGATGATGGACGCCAACGGCTGCAACACGACCGCGGCCGCCGCGGTCGCGCGCCTGGCCGGAGTCACGAAGCTGGCCGGCGCGCGGGCCGTCGTCCTGGGCGGAACCGGGCCGGTCGGGCTCCGCGCGGCGGCGCTCCTGGCCCGGGAGAAGGCTCTCGTGACGCTCTGCTCGCGGTCCCGGGAGCGGGCGCGGGCCGCCTGCGAGCATCTCAAGGCGCGCTTCGCCGTGGACGTGAGCCCTTGCGAGGCGTGGGACGAGGAGGGCGTGACGCGCGTGCTCGAGGGCGCCGACCTGTGCCTGAGCGCCGGCGCGGCCGGCGTCCAGTTCCTCCCGCGGTCCGTCTGGGCGCCGCATCCGCGGCTCAAGGCGCTGGCCGACGTCAACGCGGTTCCCCCCCTCGGCATCGGCGGCATCGAGGCGGCCGACAAGGGGGTCGAGCGTGACGGCAAGGTCGTGTTCGGCGCGCTCGGCATCGGCGGCCTGAAGATGAAGGTCCACCGCGCCTGCGTGGCGCAGCTCTTCGAGCGGAACGACGCCCTCATCGACCTCGAGACCATCTACGGCGCGGCCCGCGCCAGCTGAGCCGCTTCGGGTGCCATCGGACCCGTCGCCGCCCCCGGCCTGATGCCCCGAGTCATCGGCGTCGACCCCGGAACCGAGAGCTTCGACCTCTGCGGCCTCGCCGACGGCCACGTGTTCCTCGAGGCGTCGATCGGCGCCGAGGACGCCCGCCGCGCCCCGGCCGCGCTGGTCGACCGGCTCGAGGCCGCGCGGCCGCTCGACCTGATCGCCGCGCCGTCCGGATACGGGCTCCCGCTGGTCCCCGTCGCCGCGCTCGACCAGAGGCAGCTCGACCTGGTCGTCCTGGTTCGCCCCGAGGACCGGGATCAGCCCGAGCGCGTGGGCGGGCTCCGGGCGATGGTCGAGCTGATGCGGGCCCGGCGGCTCCCGGCTATGCTGTTGCCGGGCGTCGTCCATCTCGACACGGTCCCGGCCCATCGGAAGGTGAACCGCGTGGACATGGGCACCGCCGACAAGCTCTGCGTCGCCGCCCTCGGCATCTGGGACCAGGGTCGCCGTCTCGGACTCCCGCCGGAGGGCACCGCGTTCGTCCTGCTCGAGCTGGGCGGCTTCTTCACGGCCGCCCTGGCGGTGGAGCACGGGCGCATCGTCGACGGGATCGGCGGCAGCGCCGGGGGTCTCGGATACCGGGCGCTCGGCACGCTCGACGGCGAGGTCGCGTACGCACTCGGCCGGGTGCGGAAGTCGACACTGTTCACCGGCGGGGCCGCCTTCGTCTCGGGCGCCCCGGACCTGGCGCCGGAGGAGCTGGCCGCGCGCGCGGCCCACGACCCGCGGGCGCGGACGGGCTGGGACGCCCTGATCGAGGCCGCCGCGAAGCTCGTCGCGGCGCTCCGCGTCGCGGCGCCGGGCGCCCGCGAGGTGCTGCTCTCGGGCCGCGTGGGCCGGGTGCCCGCCGTCGCGGAGGCCCTCGGCCAGCGCCTCGCCGGCGCGCTGCCCGTGCGACCGATCGGCGGCTTCGCGACGCGCGTGAAGGAGGCGGCGCAGGGCGCGGCGCTGATCGCCGACGGCCTCGCCGGCGGGGCGCACCGGAACGTGGTCGATGCCATGCGCCTCTCCGCGAGCCGCGGCTCGGTGCTCGACCACCTCCACCTGGCCGGCGCCGACGAGGTCCGAAGCCGCTTCGGGCTCGCGTGCGGATCCTGATCGCCGGCCTCACGACCCGGGCCCTCGCCGAGTCGGCCGTGCGCGCGGGGGCGACCGTCGTCACCGTGGATTACTTCGGCGACCTCGATCAGGCGCGCCTCTGCGAGACGCACTCGCTGCGGGCGCGCGGGCGCGGGTACTCCGCGGCGGCGATCGGCGAGGTGGCGCGCGAGGTTCCCTACGATGCGGTCGTGTACTGCGGCGGCCTGGAGAACCACCCGGCCGTGGTCGCCGAGCTGGCCCGCGACCGGCTGCTGCTCGGCAACGCGCCCGACGTCCTCCGGCGCGTTCGAGAGCCCCGCGAGCTCTTCCGGTACCTCGCGGGACGCGGGTTCGCGGTCCCCGATACGCGCTTCGCGGACGATCGCCTTCCCGGGACCGGCGAGTGGCTCCTGAAGCCGGCGCGCGGTGGCGGCGGCCAGGGCGTGCGCGTCTGGGCGGGCCAGCGTCCCGGCCCGACCCAGATCCTCCAGGAGCTCGTCGAGGGCGTCAGCGCGTCGGCCTCGTTCGCGGCCGACGGGCGCCGGAGCATCCTTCTCGGCTGGACCGAGCAGCGCCACGTCCCGCGAGGCTTTCGGTACGCGGGCAACGTCATGCCGCTCGATGGCGGAGCTTCCGCGCGCGACGAGACCGCCGCGATCGCGGATGCCCTCACCGCGGAGTACGGGCTCCGCGGCCTGAACGGCTTCGATTTCGTGCTGCGCGGGAGCCGCCCGGTCGTCCTGGAGGTGAACCCGCGCTACTGCGCGTCGATGGAGCTGATCGAGGGCGCCGGCGGGCCATCCGTCTTCGGCCTCCACCTCGCGGCCTGCCGGGGCGAGCTCCCCGCCCGCCCGGCCGAGCCGCCGGGCGTCTGGGGCAAGGCGATCGTCTACGCGCCGCGGGCGGTCGCCGTCCCCGACACGACCGAGTGGCTCGGGTGGGGCGTTCGCGACGTCCCCCACCCCGGCGAGATCATCCGCGCCGGGCATCCCATCTGCACCGTGCTCGCCTCGGGGCCGACGCGCGCGCTCTGCGAGCGGGCGCTGGGCACGGAGTCGGCGCGAGTCCTCGGCGCGTGTCGGCCGGTCGACCATCCAAGCGCGGCGGGCGAGGATCCGGAGGACGACGAGTAGCGGCCGCGCCCGGTCGATCGCCTGGCCCGCGCCGGGGATCAGCGTGATCGGCGCGCGGGCCTCCACTCCGTGACAACGTGCCGCTGGACACCCAGGCGATCGATCCCCATCTCGACCACGTCGCCCGGCACGAGATAGCGCGGCGGCCGGGCGCCGTGGCCCACCCCGGCCGGCGTCCCCGTCGAGATGAGGTCGCCCGGCTGGAGCGACATGAAGCGGCTCACGTAGGCCACGAGCTCCCGCACCGGGAAGACCATGTGGCGCGTGTCGCCGTCCTGGCGGCGCACGCCGTTGACGGTGGTCCAGAGCCGCAGGGCCTGCGGGTCGGGGATCTCGTCGGCGGTCGTGAGCCACGGGCCCACCGGCCCGAAGGTGTCCGCGCTCTTGCCCTTGGTGGTGGTCCCGCCATGCTCCATCTGGAAGGCCCGCTCGGAGACGTCGTTGACGATGCAGTACGCGGCCACGTGCGAGAGCGCCCGGGCCTCCTCCACGTAGCGCGTCTCGCGGCCGATCACCGCCGCGAGCTCCACCTCGTAGTCGAGCTTGGTCGCGTCCCGCGGCCGCACGATGGGATCGTGCGGCCCCGAGACGGCACTCGGCGCCTTGATGAAGACCGTCGGCTCTGCCGGCAGCGGGAGCCCCACCTCCTCGGCGTGATCCGTGTAGTTGAGCCCGATGCACACCATCTTGCCAATGCCGGCCAGCGGGCAGCCGAGGCGCGAGCGCCCCTTGACCACCGGCAAGCGCGCGATCCGGAGGCCGCGGAGCCGCGCGAGGCCGCCCGGGGCGAGGAACGCGGGGGTGATGTCCCGCACGACCCGTGAGAGGTCGCGCAGCGTGCCCTCGGCGTCGACGAGCCCGGGCCTCTCGGCGCCGGCGCGACCGTAGCGGACGAGTCGCATGGGACGTCGAGGGTAGCGCGCCCCGGGCGCGTTCCGCAACGGGTTCAGCGCCGCCGCGCCGCCTCGATCGCCGCCGCCAGCCGCTCCATGCCTCGCCTCGACGCATCGGGGCGGACGGCGCCGAAGCCGAGGACGAGGCCGTTCTCCCGACGCGCGCGCCGCGCGAAGTAGGCGGACAGCGGCGCCGCCTCGACCCCGCGCGCGGCCGCCTCCCGGGACACGCGCCCCGCGTCGACGCCGTCGAGATCGGCCAGCGCGTGGAGGCCAGTCTGCACCGGACGCACGCGCAGCGCGCCGCCGCAGAGCCGCTCCGCCGCGGCGACGAGGGCCCCCAGCCGCTCCCGGTACGCCACGCGCATCCGCCGCAGATGACGGGCGAAATGGCCCTCGACGATGAAGTCGGCCAGGACCGCCTGGTCGAGCGTGGGCGGGTGCTGGTCGGCGGCGGCGCGGGCGGCCACCAGCCGGTCCCGCAGATCGGCGGGCACGATCAGGAAGCCGAGGCGCAGCGCCGGGAAGAGCGTCTTGCTGAAGCTGCCGACGTAGATCACGCGCCCGTCGACGTCGAGTCCGTGGAGGCACGGGATCGGCCGCGCGCCGTAGCGGAACTCGCTGTCGTAGTCGTCCTCGATCACCCACGCCCGCGCCGCGCGCGCCCACCCGAGGAGGCTCAGCCGCCGCGGCAGGCTCATCGGCACGCCGAGCGGATACTGATGCGACGGCGTCACGTAGACGAGGCGCGCGTCTCCGGCGCGCCGGGCCCCCCGGGCGACGTCCAGGCCCTCGGCGTCGACGGGGACGGGAACCATCCACGCGCCCGCCGCCCGCAGGGCGCTCCGGGCTCCCGGGTAGCCGGGCTCCTCCATCCACACGCGGTCGCCGGGATCCAGCAAGAGCCGGCAGACGAGCTCGAGGCCCTGCTGGGCGCCGGCCACCACGATCACCTGGTCGGCGCCGCAGCGCGTGCCCCGCGCGGTCTCGACGTGACTCGCGATGGCCTCGCGCAGGGCCCGCAGGCCCGCCGGATCGCCGTAGTCGAGCTGGGCTGACGTGACGGAGCGCAGCCGGCGACTGGCCAGTCGCGACCAGAGGCCGACCGGGAAGAGATCCACCCCCGGGGTCCCCAGCCGGAACGGCCTCGGGGGACCGTCGAGGCGACGGGCGCCTTCTTGCACCGCCGCCACCGCCGTGCCGCGGCGCGACAGGGTCGGGTGCCGGGGCCGCGACGCCGACCGGGTCCCGCTCCGCTCCACGAGGTCGTCCGGCAGCTCGGCGGCCACCGAGGTGCCCGAGCCCCGCCGCGCGGCGAGATAGCCTTCCGCGTGAAGCTGCTGCAGCGCGAGCAGCGTCGTCGTGCGCGAAACGCCGAGGTCGGCGGCCAGCGCGCGCGACGACGGGATCCGCGTCCCCGGCACGAGGATCCCCTCGAGGATCGCCCGCCGGACGCTCCCGTAGAGCTGCGCCTGCAGGCCCTCCCGGAGACGCGGGTCGAGGCGGATGAAGAGGCCTGCCGGGCGCGGCACAGTGGCCATTCGCGTCGTCGTTCTCTTGCCCAGTCGATGATACCAGTCGGGAGCTGCAAAGTGGCTTCATCGCTTCTCGCGGAACTGGCTCTCGGCCGCGCGGGCGGACACGCCGAGAATGACACGTGACCGACGGCGAGGAGGAACCCGACATGGACAAGGCACTGCCCGAGCGCGACGCCGCTCACGACTTCGACTTCCAGACCGGCCGGTGGCGGATCCGGAACGAGCGGCTGGTGAAGCGCCTGCAAGGCTGCACGGAGTGGGAGACGTTCGAGGCCACCAACCGCGCCTGGCTCCTGCCGGGGGGCCTCGGGAACATGGACGAGTACGTCACCGACCACTGGCCAGGCTTCGTGGGTATGTCGCTGCGGCTCTACAACCCGCACACGCGGGAGTGGAGCATCTACTGGGCCAGCAACCAGAAGGGGACGCTCGACCCGCCCGTGGTCGGCTCGTTCTCCGACGGCGTCGGTGTCTTCGAGGGACCCGACGAGCTTGACGGGCGCCCCATCGTTGTCCGCTTCACGTGGTCCGACATCACGAGGACCGGGGCGCGCTGGGAGCAGGCCTTCTCCCCGGACGGAGGACGAACCTGGGAGACGAACTGGGTCATGGTGATGACGCGGCTGGACGAGCCGTCGACCACGCCCGAGGAGACATGACATGGAGCTGTTCACCTTCGCGAGATTTCACGCCCGTCCGGGCCACGAGAGCGGCGTGGCCGATGCGATGCGCGAGGGCCTCGGCCCGACACGCGGGGAGCCGGGATGCCTCGGCGCGCACGCCTATCGGTCCATTCGCGACCCCCAGCTCTTCTACATCCATTCGCGCTGGAAGGACGAAGCGGCGTTCGAGACCCACGCCCACTTGCCGCATACCGTCCGCTTCCTCGAGCGCGTGGAGCCGCTCATCGACCACCCGCTCGACGTTGCCCGAACCGAGCGGATCGTCTAGACCGCGCGGACAGCCAGACGGCGGGAATGGACATTCCCATGCGGGTGATCGAGCTCCGGAACTATCTCCTGCGGCCGGGCACGACCCGGGACTTCATTCGCTACTTCGAGGAGCACTTCCTCCTTTCCCAGCGCGCGGAAGGCATGTACCCCCTCGGACAGTTCGAGGTCGTCGGCGAGCCGGACCGCTTCGCCTGGATCCGCGGCTTCGAAGACATGCGCGCGCGCCTCGGCGGCCTGAGCCGCTTCTACGGCGGCTCCTTCTGGCAGGCCCGGCGTGACCAGGCCAACGCGATGATCCTCGAGCACCACCATGTCGACCTGCTCCAGCCGCTCGTCCCCGTCGCGGCGCTGACCCGCGGCGCCTCGCTGGAGGACAGGCATGCGGCCCCTCCCGGGGCGGTCCCGCTCGACACCGGCTTGGTGGTCGCGGACTTCTACCGCACCGACCCTGCGGGCCTTGCGGGGCTGGTCGAGCTCTTCGAGCGGCACGTGCAGCCCGCGCTCGTCCAGCAGGGTCATCGCGTTCTCGGCCACTTCGTCGCGGAGCTCTCGCAGAACGACTACCCGAGGCTGCCCGTCATCCAGGATCCGGGGCTGCTCGTCGCGCTGTCCACGTACCGCGACCAGGAGCGCTGCGACCTCGCCCGGAAGGACTGGGACGCGCGGGGACCGATCTCGGCCGGGTCCTTCCGGTCGCGGCTGACCGAGGACGTCGTGAGCCTCCGGCTGCGCCCGACCGCCCGATCGCTGATTCGCCACCTGCGCGCGGCCGACGAGTAACGGTCCCAACCGGGCGGGCGGGCCCGCCAGCGGTCGGCTAGTGGACGACGCGAAGCGAGCCGCCGTCGGGCAGGAAGCCGGATCCGACCACGAGACGGCGCCCGCCCGACCGCTCCCCTTCGAGATGGCCGGCGACGAGGATCCGCTCTCCCGCCTCCGCGGCGCTCGAGTACAGCCCCTCGAACGCGACGACCTCCTCCAGGGAGCCCGGCCCGCCCTCGCGCCAGCGCACGTCCGCGACCCGGTAGAGGGCCGGGAGGAACATGGCCTCGTCCGCGTTCGTGACCCGCGCCTCCACGACCGCGTGCCCGAGGGGCACGTAGGAGCGGTCCCCGTAGGCCTCGCGGATCTCGTGGTCCGCCCGCGTCGGATGGAGGGAGACGTAGCGCCCACGGAAAAGCCGGTAGTGCCAGCGCCGCGCCTCCAGATCCGCCACCGACGCCGCATCGAGCCCGAAGCGGGCCGCCGTATCGGCGCGCCACTGCGCCCGCCGGTCGTCCGGCAGCCGCACCAGCCCCTCGCCCGCGAGGTCGCCGATCGCCGCCCGGAGCCGCCGGGCGCGGTCGGCGCCGTAGACGAGGAGGTCGATGTCGGAGAACGCGGGATTGTGGAGGCCGAGGAGGATGGACCCCGACACCCCGAAGGCGTCGAGGGGCAGGCCCGCCGCGCCGGCCAGGAGCGTCGCCAGGTCCCGCGTCTCGCGCTCGAGCGCGTCGGCGGGGTCGGCGACGATCTCCGCCAGCCGGCGCTCCGGCGCGTAGTAGCGCGCGACGGCGTCCTCCGGGACGTGGGAGAACCGGAGGCCCGTGGCCGGGTCGGTCCAGAGGTAATGCGGGCGCTCGGTCGCGAGCCATTCCAGCGTCCGGCGGACGTGCCGGACGTGGTAGTAGGGCAGCTCGCGGCGGTAGGCCACGTCGCCCCGCGCCCACTTCCCGGCGCTCGCCGGCGAGTACTTGAGGTAGGCGGCGTACCGGCCCGGCGGGTGGACGTAGCCCACCACGCAGAAGATGAGCCCGTCGCGCGTCTCGATGAAATCCCGGTCCTTCGGCGGCCTCACCCTCGGGATGCTACCGCCCGCGCGGAACGGTTGTCACGTGCCCGTCGAACGGTTTGCGCTACACTCTGCCCCGGTGCGCGCGCCCGCGTCCGGTCGATGCTCCCGTCTCGGCTCGCGACGGCTCCGGGACCACGATGGCTGAGCCGGCCGAGGCCGCCTCCGGCCGGCTCGCCGACACGGCGCGATCGAGCCGGGCCCGCGGCTTCGCGCTGGCCCTCAGCGCGACGGTCTTCTGGAGCCTCGCGGGCCTCCTGATCCGCCTCATCGGTGAGGCGACGAGCTGGCACGTCATCCTCTACCGCTCGCTCGGGGCGGCCGCGATGGTCGGGAGCATGATCGCGATCGTCCACCGCGGGAGCGTGACCCGGGCGATCCGCCTCGCCGGCTGGCCCGCGGTCCTGGCGGGCGTCTGCTCGAGCGCGTCCTCGGTGCTCTTCATTCTCGCGCTGGGCCGGGTCACGGTGGCGAACGCCACGTTCATGGGGGGCATCACGCCCTTCCTCGCGGCCCTCGGGGCCCAGCTCTTCCTCGGGGAGCGCGTCCCTCGCCGCGCCTGGGGCGCCATGGCCGTGGCCGCGATCGGGGTGGCCCTGATGCTGGGAGGCGGTCTGGCCCTCGGTCGACTCTCCGGCAACCTCCTCGCGCTCGGCTCCGCCGTGGCCTTCGCCGGCCACGCTCTGTTCCTGCGTCTCAACCGGCAGAGCGACATGTTGCCGGCCGTGCTTTACGCGGGGACCTTCGGCGTGCTCTTCGGTCTCCTGGCGCTCGGCGCCAACGACATCTCGCCCCGGGTCCCCGTCCGGGACCTCCTGCTCGCCCTCATGATGGGCGTGGTCCAGCTCGGCGGCGGCCTGGTCCTGTACACGCGCGCGTCGCGCCACCTTCCGGCGGCGGAGCTGCAGCTCGTCGCCACCGCGGAGCTGGTCCTCGCTCCCCTCTGGGTCTGGCTCGGCGTGGGCGAGGCCCCGGGGGCGGCGACGCTCGCCGGCGGAGCCCTCATCATCCTCGCCATCCTGACGCAGGCGCTCGGCGCCCGGGAGCGGCTCGCCACGCGCTGAGCATCGACGCGCGCCGCGGCCCCCGCGCTCCCCGGCCGGTCCGCGCTACTGCGCGACTCGCATGAGCTCGAGGGAGCAGGAGCGCGGGATCGTTCCGCTCTCGTTCCGGAGCTTCCAGCGCTGGCGGCCGGTCAGGCGCGCGACGCTCTCCTCGATGCGGCCCTTGTACTCCGCCTCGTAGCCGTACCCGGGCGTGTCGACCCTGGTGGTCAGCGTGACCTCGCCGCCCGGCGTCACCGGCCCCTCGCCACGCTCGAAGATGCCGGAGGGTCCGCCGGTGGGATGCAGGATCTCCCGCTCGTAGCGCGCCCGACCGTCGGCGACGACCATGGTCACCTTCGTCCGGAGCGGGCGGAGCCTCGGCAGGGCCTCGCACTCGATCGTCCCGGCGAAGCTCCCGTTCTGGATCTGAGCCACGGACACCGTCGACAGCGCCGCCGCGGCGAGGAGGCCGACGCCGGCGCCGCGAGCGACCGCGCGAGCCCTCATCGGGCCCGCGCCCCGGACGCGCCGGCGCTCTTCCCCCAGTACGCGGGCGCCGCGGGAAACACGGGCCGGCACCGGATCGCCTCGGTCGGCCCGTCGAGTGTGTCGGCCACCGCGCGCCAGACGGCGTAGTGGGGCGTGGCCCGGTGGGCCTCCAGCGCGGCTGTTCCTGTGTACACCTCGTAGAAGTAGTAGACGTTCTCGTCCTGCTCGTCCTGGAGCACGTTGAACCTGAGGCAGCCGGGCTCGTCACGCTCCGAGCCGAGAGCGTCCGCCTCGATCGCGTCCAGGAAGCGCTGCCGGAGCTCCGGCTTGATCCGGACCTTCACCAAGATGGCGAGCATGGGCCCCCTCGTGTCGTCGGGTTAGGTGTCGACCGTTCCACCGAGTGGCCGCGCTCGCGCGACGGCCGGTCCAAAGGATAGCCCGGCCAGGGCCGGCGTGTCTGGACGCCCTCGGGAGGAAGGCTTGTCCTCCCGCGCGGCCGGAGGATACTGGGTCCAGCCGGAAGGAGGTCCCGATGAGTCCAGAGCATCGCGCGGTCCTCGAGGGCATCCGCGCCGTCCCCGCAGCGCTCCACCAGGCCCTGGCCACCGTCCGGCCGGGCGCCCACGACCGGCCCCCGCGCCCGGGCGAATGGTCGATCCGGGAAACCCTCGTCCACCTGCGGAACGGCGTCGTCATGGTCCACGGGCTCCGGATCCGCCGGCTCTTCTACGAGGCCGACCCCGTGTTCGCCGACTACGACGAGGCCACCTTCCGCCGAGAGGATCTCCAGCGGGGCGAGTCCGTCGACGAGATCGTGCGGATGATCGTTCGCGAGCACGAGCAGATGGCGGCGCTCCTCGAGGGCCTCCCGGACGACCGATGGGCGCGCCAAGGCCGGCATCCCGAGCTGGGGCCGATATCCATCGAGTTCCTCGCGCGGCGCGCCGCCGAGCACGCGGTCGAGCACACGCAGCAGATCGCCGACACCGCCCGGGCCCTCTAGCGAGCGGCCGCGGCCCTCCGCGCCGTGCGGAGAGCCGGCCGGCGCTAGCGGCTCGGCCTCGGCGGCCCCGCGCACACGCGGGCGAGGAAGAGCTCCAGGAACCGCTCGGCGTGGACGCTCGTCGCCACGCGGCAGTTCGGCGGGAGCTTCTCGTCGGCCGGGATGCTCCGCCGGTCGGCCACCGAGGCGCCCCGTGTCACGCGGCCCTCGTCCTCGACGTCGACGTGCAGGGCCTGGAAGCCGACCAGGGAGGGATCCAGCGCGACGCCGACGGCGAGCGGGTCGTGCAGCGCGAATGCCTCCTCCTCGCCCCGATGCTCGCCGAGCGTGAAGAGATGGTTGGTGAAGTCGTCGATGAACCGGGCCACCGAGGGCCGGCCGCGCGCGAGCGTCGCCGCGAGCGCATCGCGACGGAGCATCACCTGCAGGGTGGCGTCCAGCGGCACCAGCTCGAGCGGAAGCCCCGAGCGGAAGACCGCCGCCGCGGCCTCGGGGTCGACGTGGAAGTTGAACTCAGCCGACGGGGTCACGTTCCCCCCCACCGCGATCGCCCCGCCCATGACGACGATCCGGGCGACCCGCGACAGGCGGCCCCGGTCCCGCTCGAGCGCGACCGCGAGGTTCGTCAGCGGCCCGAGCGCCACGACCACCAGCTCCCCCGCGAACCGGTCGGCCATCTCGAGGAGCAGGTCGGGTCCGTCGATCGCGGCCGGCGCGCCCGACGCCGTCGCGACCGCCGGGGTGTCCGGACCCGGATAGAGGAGCGGTCCGCCCGGGTCCCGGAGCAGGCTGATCCCGCCGAGGCCGTCGTCGCCGTGGAAGTCGGCGGCGGTGACCAGCGGCCCCCGGAGCGGGGCGGCCGCCCCCCGGGCGACGCGGGGCCGCGCGGCCGGCGCGGCGGCGGCGAGGATGCGGTGGACGTTGGCGGTCGTGAGGTCTACCGGCACGTTCCCGGCGACCGAGGTGATCGCCTCGACCGACACCTCGGGAGAGGCGAGCGCCAGCAGTATCGCCAGCGCGTCGTCGATCCCGGGATCGGTGTCGATCAGCCACGGCGCCGGCACGGCGGTTCCCTCTCGGCGCCAGGCGGTGCGGCCCGTCGTCCGGGGCGGGAGACGTCCACCCTACGCGAGCACGAACGCGCGCCGGGGATTGTCCACCAGGAGCGTCTCGATGGTCGCGTCGTCGGCGCCCTTGTGGCGAAGCCGCGGCATCACGCTGACCAGCAGGTGGTGGTAGCCGAAGCCGCCCCAGCGGGTGAGGCAGTGCTTGTAGGCGATGTCGTGGGACATGAGGATCTGCTGGAGATGGCCGTGCTCGATGAGGAAGAGGATCTGGCGCATCCGCTCGCCGTCGTTGGGCATGTCGAAGGCCGGGTTGTAGGGGTAGTAGGAGGTCTCGAGGCCGAAGAGATCGTACTCGAGGTAGACGCCGGTAGCGGCCAGCTCGAGCAGCACCGCCGGGTCGGCGATCGTGCGCTCGATGTGGCACATGATGGTCCGGCCGAGGTCCGCGCCCTCCCGGCGGATGACGTCCACGATCTCGAGCGGGAGCCGCTCGTGCCGCCCGGGGTGGATCATCAGCGGGGCGCCGGTCTCGCGCTGGGCCAGCACCGCCGCCCGGACCACCTTCCGCTCGTTGGCCGTCCACGGCCAGCTCGTGCCGATCTCACCGATGAAGCCCGCGCGGACCCCGGCGTCGCCGACGCCGGTCGTGAGATCCGCCACGATCTCGCGCGCGATGTCGTCTACCGTCCGCGCGTCCATGTCCGGAGGATGCGAGGCCGCCACGTAGTAGCCCGAGCCCATGATGATGTTGAGCCCGGTGGCCCGTGACACGCGCGCCAGCGCGAGCGGATCGCGGGAGAGCCCGCGGTTGGTGGGATCGACCAGGGTCCGGCCGCCGGCCGCGCGGTACAGCAGGAGCTCGTCGCGGGCGACCTGCTCGTCGAGGAGCCGGAGGTTGTCGAGGCTCGAGCTGAAGTTCCGCCGCACCCAGCCGAGGTTGTCCAGCTTCACGGGCTGGCGGGCGAGCGCCCGCTCCGCCTCGCTCTCGGGCTCCTTGAACATGACCGTGAAGTCGATGAGGAGGTGCTCGTGGGGCAACGTGATGCCCATGTCCTCCGCGGCGATCGGACCCAGGACGGTCTGGGCCCGGCCGGCGCCCGGCGAGCGCGCCATCGCGATTCCTCCCCTGGCTCGCGACGATCCCCGGGCCCGTGCGGGCGCCGCGGCGCGCGATGGCGAGGAATATGGGCGACGGCTACGCGTCAGTCAAGGGAGCCGCTCACCCGATGGTCTCGCCAGCCGCCGGCCGGGCTCAGCCCGGGGGCTTGAGGTACGGGAGCCATCGCACGAGCACGTCGTTCAGCGTGCCGTCCCGCCTCCAGGCCGCGAGGATGTCGTTGACCTGGGCGAGCAGCTGCGGATCGTCCCGCCGGACCCCCCAGGCCAGGTTCTCCCGGTTCAGAGGCTGCCAGATGCCGGTGAGATCCGCTTCGTTGGCGGACACCAGCCACGCGATGGCGGGCCCGTCGTGCACGAACACGTCGATCGTCCGACGGCGGAGCGCCAGCGCGCCGTCGCTCGCGATCGAGAGGGCGACCCGGCGCGCGTTGGTGAAGTTCTTCTGCACGAACACGTCGCCGGTGGTCCGCTCGATGACCCCCACCGTCGCCGAGGTCCG
>DATBGA010000147.1:0-5421 GCA_036558225.1 Candidatus Methylomirabilota bacterium
CTCTCGGGCTTCCTCTGAACCCGCCTCAACTTCTTCCGGTCGGAAGAGGATCTCGCGGAGTGGCGCCACCAGACGCCGGACGGCGACGGGGCGGGGCTCGTCCTCGCCGAGGCGTTCGAGCTGGGCCGCCAGCTGTTCGGCGGCCTGCTCCTCCCCGGATCGACCGGCTAGGCCGCCGCTCGCCGGGCGAGCGGGGCCGACCGGTCGTGTCGATCGCTCCGTGTCATAATCGAACGCGACTCGTCGAACCGGAAGGGAGCGCGCCTTGACGGACGCGGGCTTCGGTCCATTGGTGAGCACGGCGTGGCTCGGCGATCGCCTGGGCGACCCCGGCCTCCGCATCGTCGACGCGACGTGGTACCTGCCGCACCTCCACCGCGACGCCCGCGCGGAGTTTCACGAGGTCCACATCCCCGGCGCCGTCTACTTCGACATCGATGCGATCGCCGACCGGTATCGGGGCCTGCCCCACATGCTGCCCGACGCGGGGACCTTCGCTGGGGCGGTCGGCGCCCTCGGTATCGGCGATGGCGACCGCGTCGTGGTGTACGCCGGGAAGCACCTGGTCGCGTCGGCGCGCGTGTGGTGGACCTTCCGCGTGTTCGGGCACGAGCGCGTGGCGGTCCTCGACGGCGGCTTCTCCCGGTGGCGGGCCGAGGGGCGGCCGACCGAGGCGGGAGAGCCGAGCCCGGTCCGCCGCCACTTCACCGCCCGCTTCCATCCCGAGCTCGTGACGGACCTCGACCAGGTTCGCGGCAACGTCACGACGCGGCGCGCGCAGGTCGTGGACGCCCGGTCGGCCGGCCGCTTCGCCGGGACCGAGCCCGAGCTGCGCGAGGGCCTTCGCGGCGGCCACATCCCGGGCAGCCTGAGCCTGCCCTACGACCGGCTCTTCGGTCGGGACGGAGCGCTGCTTTCGCGGGACGACCTCCGCCGGGTCTTCGAGGCGGCCCGCGTCGACCTCGCCCGGCCGATCGTGACGACGTGCGGCTCGGGGGTGACGGCCTGCGTCCTCGCCCTTGGGCTCGACCTCGTCGGCCGGTCGGACGTCGCCGTTTACGACGGATCCTGGACCGAGTGGGGCGGTCGCGACGACGTGCCCGTCGAGACGTAGCGGATGCCGCGGGAGCGGATCGACCTCGACCCGATCGACGCTGTCTCGATCCTCGACGACAAGGGGCGGCTGGACCGCGCGCTCGAGCCGGAGATCCCTCCCGACGACCTCCGGCGGCTCTACCGCACCTTTCTCCTCGCGCGCCGGTTCGACGAGCGCATGCTCTTCCTCCAGCGTCAGGGGCGGATCGGCACGTACCTGCCGGCGCGCGGGCACGAGGCCGCGGTGCTCGGCAGCGTCTATCCGCTCCGCCCGAGCGACTGGCTGGTGCCGGTCTGGCGCGAGTGGGCCGCCTACGTCTGGCGGGGCTGGCCGCTCGAGAACCTGATCCTCCTCTATGCGGGCTTCACGGAGGGCACGTGCGTTCCGGCCGGCATCCGCGACCTGCCGGTCTGCGTCCCCATGGGGACCCATGTCCCCCACGCGGTCGGGCTGGCGTGCGCGGCCCGGGCCCGCCGGGAGGACAGCGTCGTGCTGTGCTACTTCGGGGACGGCGCCAGCTCCGAGGGGATCTGCCAGGAGGCGATGAACTTCGCGGGCGCCTTCCAGGCGCCGATCGTCTTCGTGTGCATCAACAACCAGTGGGCGATCTCGATGCCGCGCTCCCGGCAGACCCGTGCGAAGACCCTCGCGCACCGCGCGCTCGCGTACGGCTTTCCCGGGATCCAGGCCGACGGCAACGACCTGCTCGCGATGGTGGCCGTCACGCGGGAGGCGGTGGCGCGCGCCCGCGCGGGCGGCGGCCCCACGCTCATCGAGGCCGTGACGTACCGCCTGGCACCGCACTCGACGGCGGACGATCCGAAGAAGTACCGCGAGGACGCCGAGGTCGAGGCCTGGGAGGCCCGGGAGCCGCTGCCGCGGCTCCGCGGGTATCTCCGGGCGAAGGGGTTGGTCGACGACGCGCTCCAGGCCCGATTCGAGGCGGAGGCGGAGGCTGAAGTGCGCCTTGCCATCGAGCGCGCCGAGGCGCGGATGCAGGCGGCGCAGCCCATCGACATGTTCGGCAACGTCTATGGCGACGTGCCGGTGGAGGTGGAAGCTCAGCGGGCGGAGTTCCTCCGCGAGCTCGAGGGCGGCTCCGCGTAGCCTCGGGCCAGCAGGTCCGAGCCGGGCCGGCTGTCGCGGTCCAGGAGGTAGTTGATCCAGGAGCTGGTGCCCTGGAGCGTGCGGTCCGGCGGCGGGATGTAGATCTGGAGATCGCGCTCCCGTCCCGCGGCGCGGGCGCGCGCGTGGACGCCGACCCACACGCAGGGCTGATCGACGACCTCGCAGCGCCCCAGGTAGGTGCCGCCGCACGGGCCGTTCCGGAGGTGCTTGGGGCACGTCTCAGGACAGACGTACTCGAGGTGGCCGAGCACGCAGTTGCCGCAGGCCCGGCAGCCAAAGAGCGGCCGCTTGACCGCGAGCTCGAGCCGCTCGAGAGCGCGGGCGACGGCGGGACGCCGGTCCGCCCAGCCGGCGAGCCGGGCGAGCGCCCGCCGGAGCGCCGTGTCCCGGGTGACCGGGAAGAGGTGGCCCAGGCCGTCGAGGACGCGGGCGATCCCGCGCCGCCATGACGCCTCCTCGTCGGTCGGAACCGCGAGGCGTCGCGACCCGGGAACGGGCTCCGGCCCCGCGGCGCCGGCCGCCGGGACGACGATGCGGTCCGGGGGCCGACCGTAGAGGTAGAACCCTCCCGGGAGCCCGTACCGGAGCTCTCCGGCCAGCTCCTCCCACCGGGAGGCCAGCTCCCGGGCGCGGCGGATGATCCACGCGATGTGGTCGGCGTCGTGGGTCCCGCCGAGGTAGGCGCCGGCGTAGCCGAGCCCGCGCAGCACCGCCACCGTGCGCGCGGCGCGCTCGAGGCGCGCGCGCAGGCCACCGTCCTTGCCGCGTGATTCCTGTCGCACGACCTCGAGGAGCTCCGGCGAGACCCAGCATCCGGGCGGCTCGCCCCGCGCCATCCGCTCGGCGGCCCGCGGGCCGAGCACGTACACGTTGCCGAGGAGCGGCGTGCGGAGGCCACGCTCGTCGACGTAGCGCTTGAGCTCGCGGAACTTCTCCGCGTCCCACCCGACCTGGGTGATCGCGCAGTCGGCCCCGGCGGCGACCTTCTTCTCGAGCTTCAAGTACTGCCAGGCGCAGTCGCCCTCCACGTACTTGAACGGCGACACCGCGACCGCGGCGTGAAGGGGCCGGCCCGACCGGCGGAGGTCGTCGATGAGCCGGACGAGATGGACCGAGTCGAGGTCGAAGACGGGGGACTCCGGCGGGGGGCCGCCGGGCCGGGCCCGCGGCCAGTCGCCGGTGAGCGCGAAGACGTTCTCGATCCCGAGCGCCTGGAGATCCTCCAGCGTCTTCCGGAGACCCGCGCGGTCCTGGCCCACGCACGTGACGTGGACGTTGGGGGTGAGCCCCCGCGCCCGCGCCGCGGTGCCGACCCGCATGGGGTCGTGCCCCATCGCGCCGCCCGCGTAGCTCGTGATGCTGCCGGCGACGACGTCGGGAACGCGCGCCAGCCGGGAGGCCACTTCGAGGAGCTTCGCCTCGCGCTGGAGCCCAGAGGCGACCAGCTCCACCACGTAGCAGAAGCGGCCCGCGCGGAGCGCCTCGGCCAGCGGATTCGAGGCCACGGGCCGCGCCGGCCCGGAGCTCAGGCGCCGAGCTCCGCCCGCACGAGCCGGGTGCCCTCCACCATCGCGCCGAGCTTCGCGAAGGCCACGTCGCGCGGGAGATGGATCAGGCCGCAGTCCGGGTTGACCGCGAGGCCCTTCGCGGGCACGAGCTCGAGGGCGGCCCGGATGCGCTCGGCGACGACGGCCGGCGTCTCGATGTCGTGGCTCTTGACGTCGACGACACCGAGCCCGAGCGTGAACCGCGGATCGAAGTCCTTGAAGAGACGGACGTCGTCCTCTCCCCGCCGCGCGAACTCGAGCGTCAGCTGGTCGATGCGGGCCTCGAGGATCGCCGGGAACAGGTAGCGGTAGCTGCCCTCCCAGGAGGGCTTCCCGTAGCGGTTCCCGTAGCAGACGTGGAGGGACAGCCGCGCGTCGACCCCGTCGACGAGAGCGTTGAGCGCCCGCACCGCCCAGGGAAGGTCCTCGGGGAAGCCCGAGTAGTACGGCTCGTCGACCTGGATGTCCGTGGCACCCGCTCGGGCCAGCTCGCGGAGCTCGACGTTCATGACGCGGGCGATGTCCAGCGCGAGCGCCTCCTCGCGCGGATAGTATTCGTTCCGGATCCGCTTCACGAGCGAGAGCGGCCCCGTCACCGATACCTTGGTCCGGTGCTCGGTGAAGCGCCGGAGGAACCGGAACTCCTCGACGAGCCCGAGGGACCCGGTCGGCAGGCGCCCCCGGACCACGCAGTCGTAGAAGTCGTAGTAGAACTTCTTTGACGTGTGGTCGATCTGCATGCCGGGGATTCGCGTCGTGAAGTGGTCGATCATGTTGTCACGGCGCAGCTCCCCGTCGGAGACGACGTCGACCCCGGCCGCCTCCTGATCCTTGATGGCCGCCTTGACCGCCGCGTCGTGGATCTCGTCGAGGTCGTGCCGGGAGAGGCGGCGATGAAGGTAGTCGTTCTTCGCCCGCTCGAGCCAGCCGGGCATCGAGTAGCTCCCGATCACCGCCGTGAGCAAGACGGGGTCAGGCCCTGACTTTGACATCCCTATTCCCTCGGCGTCGTGTAGAGAATCGACGTCCGCGAGCCCGGGCGGTAGCGGAACGGCGCGAAGTGCACGTCGAAGCCCGTCCGCGCGCCGATGGCGCGCAAGAGGGCCCCGTTGACCCAGTTCACGACCGAACCGTCGAGCTTCCCGGGGCCCCGGAACCCGTGACGGTACTCGTGCATGTCGGCGACGAAGATGTCCTGCACCTGCAGGTACCCGCGCGGGTGCAGGAGCGGCACCGTGTGGACGAAGCTCTCCGCCGCGCCGCGCGAGAGGTGGAAGCGCACGTCGTCCGGCGCGTCGGCCAGGAGATCCTCGAGGTGGGCCTGGTCGAGGCCCGGCGGCCGCGGCACCTGGGAGACGTCCTCGAGCCCGACCAGCCGCTCGTCCAGCCGCAGCGCGTCCCACGCCGCCCGCCAGAACTCCACGCCCCGCGCGCGGTCGCCGAGCGCCTCCGGGCCGACCCGGAGCAGCTGCTCGATGCGCTCCGGGAGGTCGCCGACGGCACACCCGGCGATCGCGGCGACGCGAGCGGCGGCGTCCCGCGGGAGGTAGCCGCGCGTCTCGACCAGATAGAGCCGGCCGTCCCGGCGCACCACCTCGTCGTGGGGCAGGTTGTCGTAGACGTTCGTCAGGTGAATGGAGAGGATCTTGT
>DATBGA010000148.1:0-20663 GCA_036558225.1 Candidatus Methylomirabilota bacterium
GATCTCCCGGGAGCCTGTCGAAGGAGGGTGAGTGTGCCGACGATGACGAAGGCCGACCTCGTCGACGAGGTCGCCAAGCTGTCGAACCTGACCAAGAAGGAAACCGAGCTGATCGTCAACACGATCTTCGACAGCATCTCCTTGGCGCTCGCCCGCGTGGAGAAGGTGGAGCTCCGCGGGTTCGGGAGCTTCCGGGTGCGGCGGCGGAACTCCCGCCGGGGGCGCAACCCGAAGACGGGCTCCACGGTCAGCGTGCCCGAGAAGCGGGTGCCCTTCTTCAAGGTCGGCAAGCGCTTGAAGGAGCTGGTCAACACGTGAGGGCGGGGCCGCGCGCCCGGCTCCGGGCAGTCGCGGCCGCTTGTCGGACCTTCGAGCCTGCCAGGCGGTCTCTCGAGAGCCTTTTCCCCGGCCACCTCGCGTCCTGATGGGCGACGACGCCGCGCGTCGCCGGCCCGGGACCTCCCCGCCTCCGGCAGGGGGGAGCCCGCCGCCCGATTCGCCCGCGCCGCCGGAGCCGCCAGAGCCCGAAGCTCCCGTCACCCCGATGATGCGCCAGTACCACGACTGGAAGCGGCGCTATCCGGACTACCTCCTGCTCTTCCGCCTCGGCGACTTCTACGAGGCGTTCCACGAGGACGCAGGGGTGGCGGCCCGGACGCTCGACATCGCGCTCACCTCGCGCCAGAAGATCCCGATGGCCGGCGTCCCGCACCACGCCCTTGACGTCTACCTCGCGCGGCTCGTCCGGGCGGGGCTGAAGGTCGCGATCTGCGACCAGGTGGAGACGGCGCCGGCCAAGGGGCGGCAGCTGATCCGGCGGGAGGTGGTGCGGCTGGTCACGCCGGGGACGGTCACCGAGGCGGGGCTCCTCGAGGGTCGCCTCAACAACTTCCTCGCGGCGCTGTGGCGGGCCCCCGACCATCTGGGCGTCGCCCTGGTGGACGTGACGACGGCGGACTTCTTGGTCGGAGAGTCCGCCGACGTCGAGGGGCTGACCGAGACGCTGCTCCTCCGCCGGCCGGCCGAGGTGCTGCTCCCTCCGGGGATCCCGGCCGGCGACCCGCTCGCGACGCGCCTCGGCGCGGTGGGCGTGACCGTGACCGCCCGGGATGCTTCGAGCTTCGGTCTCCGCGAGGCGGAGGAGCGCCTGCGCGCCCACTTCCGCGTCGCGGCGGTGGAGGGGCTCGGGCTGCCTCGCCGCGGCGGGGCGATCCGCGCGGCGGGAGCGGTGCTCGGCTACCTCCAGGAGACGCAGCAGGCGCCACTCGCGCACCTTACCCGCATCCAGACGCTCGCGCTCGAGGACCACCTGACTCTCGACGAGGGCGCTGCGCGCAACCTGGAGCTGGTCGAGAGCCTCCAGGACCGCGGGAGCGTGGCGACGCTGCTCTGGGCGATGGACAAGACCCGCACCTCGATGGGCGGCCGCCTCCTGCGCCAGTGGCTCCTCCGGCCCCTCCTCCGGCCCCGCGAGATCGGGGAGCGCCTCGACGCGGTCGCAGCCCTGGTCGAGGCGCCCGCGCTCCTGGCCGATCTCCGGGAGACGCTCGAGGGGATCGGCGACCTCGCGCGCCTCGCGAGCCGCGTCGCGCTCGGCGTGGCCTCGCCGCGAGACCTCGCCGCGCTGCGGGTCGCCCTCGGACCCCTGCCGACGCTCCGGGAGCACGCCAAGCGCTCCGCGGATCCGACGATCCGCGAGTGTGCCGAGGCGGCGGAGGACCTCGGCGACCTGGAGAAGACGCTCGAGGCCGCGCTGGTGGACGAGCCGCCCCTCGGGGTCCACGAGGGCGGGCTCATTCGCGAGTCGTGGAATCCCGCCCTCGCCGAGCTCCGGGCCGAGGTGCGGGAGGCGCGCGCCTGGATCGCGGGGCTCGAGGGGCGGGAGCGGGAGCGCACGGGGATCGCGTCCCTCCGGGTGCGCTACAACCGCGTCTTCGGGTACGGCATCGAGATCCCGAAGAGCCAGGTACGGCCCATGCCGCCGGTGCCGGAAGATTACGTGCGACGCCAGACGCTCGTCGGGGCGGAGCGCTACGTGACGACGGAGCTCCGGGAGCAGGAGGCGAAGGTCCTGGGCGCCGAGGGCCGGATGCATCGCCTGGAGTACGAGCTGTTCGACGACCTCCGGCGGACCGTCGCGGGCGAGGCCGACCGGCTGCTCCGCACGGGCCGCGCAGTGGCGACGCTCGACGTCCTGGCGGCGCTCGGCCACGTGGCGCGCGAGCGCGGCTACGTCCGGCCGACCGTCGACGATGGCGGTGTCATCGACATCCGCGAGGGGCGGCACCCCGTGCTCGAGCTCCGGACCGACGGCGCGCGGTTCGTGCCGAACGACCTCCGCCTCGTGTCGGGCGAGGTCGAGTGCCTGGTGATCACCGGGCCGAACATGGCCGGGAAGTCGACCTACATGCGGCAGGCGGCCCTCATCGTGCTGCTGGCCCAGATGGGGAGCTTCGTGCCGGCCCGGAGCGCGCGGGTCGGAGTGGTGGATCGCGTCTTCACGCGGATCGGCGCGCAGGACAACCTGGCGCGCGGCCAGAGCACGTTCCTCGTGGAGATGACGGAGACGGCGGCCATCCTGCGCCACGCGACCCCGCGGAGCCTGGTCCTCCTCGACGAGATCGGGCGGGGCACGTCGACCTTCGACGGCCTCTCGATTGCCTGGGCGGTCGCCGAGCATCTCCACGAGCGCCGCGCGGGCGTGAAGGTGCTCTTCGCGACGCACTATCACGAGCTGACGCGGCTGGCCGCGGAGCTGCCGCGCGTGCGGAACGTCCACGTGGCGGTCAGGGAGTGGAAGGAGGACATCGTCTTCCTCCACCGAGTGGTGGCCGGCGGGACCGACCGCTCGTACGGGATCCAGGTGGCGCGGCTGGCCGGCCTCCCGGACGAGGTGGTCACGCGCGCGCGGGCGCTCCTGCGCGAGTTCGAGCAGGGCGCGCCCGCCCCGGCGTCGCCGGCCGGCGTGGATGCGGGGCAGCTCGCGCTGTTCGGCGGCGCGAGCGCCGTCCCGCCGCCGACCGCCGCGCCGCCGCCGCATCCGGTGCTGGCCCGGCTCGCGGAGCTCGATCCGGAGCGGATGACGCCCCTCGAGGCGCTCGCGGCCCTGGACGAGCTCCGCCGGCGGCTCTCGGACGCGCCGTGAGCCCACAGGCCGAAGGCCGTCCGAGCGCCGCCGCGGTCCAGCGCCTCCCCGACGCCGTCGTCAACAAGATCGCGGCGGGGGAGGTCGTCGAGCGCCCGGCGTCGGTCGTCAAGGAGCTGGTCGAGAACAGCCTGGACGCGGGGGCGACCCGCATCGAGATCTCGGTGCGCGGCGCCGGGCGCCAGCTCATCGCGGTGACCGACGACGGGCGCGGGATGCCTCCCGAGGACTGCCTGCTCGCGCTGGAGCGCCATGCGACGTCGAAGCTCCGGACCGAGGGGGACCTCGAGGCGATCGGGACGCTCGGGTTCCGCGGGGAGGCCTTGCCCGCCATCTTCGCCGTCTCGCGGCTCTCGCTCCTGTCGCGGGCCGCCGACTCGGCGCGGGGGTTCCTGGTCGTCGGGGAGGGCGGTGTCGTGGCGGAGTCCGGCCCCGCCGACGCGCCGGCGGGGACGGCCGTCGAGGTCCGGGACCTCTTCTTCAACACCCCCGCCCGGGCCAAGTTCCTCAAGAGCCCGGCCACGGAGCAGACGGCGATCGTGCGCGTCGTGACCCAGCTGGCGCTGGCGAATCCCGGCGTCCACGTCCGCCTCGTCGCGAACGGCCGCATCCTCCTGAACGCTCCGGCGGGGGCGGGTCTTCGCGAGCGGATCGGCGCGCTGTACGGGTTCGGCCTGGCGTCCCGGCTCCTCGCGGTCTCGGCCGACAGCGGCGGGGCACGCCTCGAGGGCGTCGTCGCGCCTCCGGCGTTCGCCCGGACCCATCGCGAGGACATCCACCTGATCGTCAACGGCCGCGTGGTCCGCGACATGCTCCTGACGCAGGCCCTGCTCGAGGCGTTCCGGCCGCTCCTGCCGCGGGACCAGTTCCCGCTGGCCGCCCTCGGGCTCGAGGTGGACCCGAGCGAGGTCGACGTCAACGTCCACCCCGCCAAGACGTGGGTCCGGTTCCGGCGGCCGCGCGCGCTGCACGGCGTCGTGCTGGACGCCGTCCGCGCCGCGCTCCGCCAGATGGACGCCGCGCCGGCGGGCCTGGCCGCGCGGCTCGCGGGGGACGAGGCGGGGCCCGGCGGCGCCGTGTTTTCCGCGCCCGGCCCGGGCGCCGGGGCCGGGCCCCCCGGCTGGGCGGCGGACGCCGCGCAGGCCTCATTGTTCCGCGAGGGCGAGGCGGGCTATCGGGGCGAGCCCTTCTTCGGGCGCGTCGTCGGGCAGATCGAGGACACCTTCATCGTGGCGCACACGGCGGACGAGGTCTTCTTCGTCGACCAGCACGTCGCCCACGAGCGGGTGCTCTTCGACCGGCTGCGGGGCGAGCTCGAGCGCGGGAGGCTCGCGTCGCAGGAGCTCCTGTTCCCGCTCCCTCTCGAGCTGGCGCCCGCGCGGCTCCGGGCACTCGAGCGCGTTCACGCCGAGCTCGGGCGTCTCGGCTTCGCGCTGGAGGGCTTCGGCGGCGGCGCCATCCTCCTGCGGGCGGTGCCCTCGCTCCTCCGGACCGAGGACCTGCCGAGGCTCGCCGACGAGCTCTCGCACGAGGTCGACGAGGACGCGGGGCAGGGCGGCTCCCCGGTGCTGGACCGCCTGCTCGCGTTCGTCGCGTGCCGCGCCGCCATCAAGGCGCACCAGGCCCTCGCCCCGGAGGAGATGGCGCAGGTCCTGACCGACCTGGCGGAGACCGCCACGCCCTACTACTGCCCGCACGGACGGCCCATCGTCTCGCGGATCCCGCTCGGGGAGATCAAGCGCGAGCTCCGCCGGACCTGGTGACGCCATGGTCCCGGCGCAGGAGGCCCCGGCGGCGCCCGTCCCGCTCCTCGCGATCCTCGGTCCGACCGGCGTCGGGAAGACGCGGCTGGCGGTCGCCCTCGGCGAGCGCTGGCCGATCGAGGTGGTGAGCGTCGACTCCCGTCAGGTCTACCGCCGGATGGACATCGGCACCGCGAAGCCGACGCCCGAGGAGCGCCGCGCGGTTCGTCACCACCTCGTGGACGTCGTCGAGCCCGACGAGGACTACGACGCGGCCCGATTCGCCCGCGAGGCCGCCGCGGCGATCGCGGACGCGCGAGGCCGCGGGCGGCGGCCGGTGCTCGTCGGCGGCACGGGGCTCTATTACCGCGTGCTGGTCCGCGGGCTCCTGCCGAGGCCGCCGGCGGACCGGGCCCTCCGGGCTTCGCTCCAGGCCGAGGTCCGGTCAGCGGGCCCGGAGGCGCTCCACCGCCGGCTCCAGGCCCTGGACCCAGATGCGGCGGCCCGCCTCCACCCGCGCGATGCGCTGCGCGTCAGCCGGGCGCTCGAGGTCGCTGTCCAGACCGGCCACCCGGCTGTCACGAGCGGCGCAGGCGCCTGGAGGGAGCCTGCCGGCACGCTCGCATACCGTGTCGTGGCCGTGGGGCTCACGGCGCCCCGCCCCGCGCTCTACGGGGCGCTCGACGCGCGCGTGGACCGGATGCTGGCGGCGGGCCTGCTGGACGAGGTGCGGGCCCTCCTCGAGGCCGGGCTCTCACCGGCCTTGCCGGCCATGCAGGGGATCGGCTACCGGCACCTCGCGTCCGTGGCCGAGACGGGCCGGGGACTCGACGCGGCGATCGCGACCATGAAGCGCGACACGCGCCGCTACGCGAAGCGGCAGTGGACGTGGTTCGCGCGCGAGCCCGAGGTGACGTGGATCGAGGCGCGCCCCTTCGACATCGCCGGACCGCTGGCCGAGATCGAGAAAATCGTTGAACGGACGGGCGTTTTCGACTAACCTAGCCGAGCGTGCCGCGCGTGCAGAGAGCCGTCGACCGGGCCATCCTCATGGGGCTCCGCCTCCCCCGTCAGAAGCGCTGGGAGGTGGAGGAATCGATGGAGGAGCTGAGCCGCCTGGCCGAGACCGCGGGCGCCGAAGTCCTCGCCAGCGTCGTCCAGGAGCGCAACGAGCGGAACCCGCGCCTCCACTTCGGCAAGGGCAAGGTGGAGGAGGTGCGGGCGCTGGCCCGGAGCCTCGGCGCGGGCCTCCTCATCTCGGACGATCCCTTGACGCCCGTGCAGGAGCGGAACCTGACCCGCGCGCTCGACCTCCGCGTCATCGACCGGACGGCCCTGATCCTCGACATCTTCGCCCAGCGCGCGCGGACGAGCGAGGGGAAGCTCCAGGTCGAGCTGGCCCAGCTCACCTATCTCCTGCCGCGCTTGGTCGGGCAGTGGGCCCACCTCGAGCGTCTCGGCGGCGGGATCGGGACGCGGGGACCGGGCGAGACGCAGCTCGAGTCGGACCGGCGCGTGGTCCGGCGCCGTATCGGGCAGATCCACGAGGCGCTCGGGGACGTCCAGCGGCACCGGCGGCTCCTGCGGACCCACCGGCGCGACGTCGGCCTGTCGGTCGCGGCCCTGGTGGGGTACACGAACGCCGGCAAGACCACGCTCCTCAACCGGATCGCCGGAGCGAGCGCGCCGACCGCGGACCAGCTGTTCGTCACGCTGGACCCGGCGGCCCGGCTCGTCTCGGGCGCGGGCCGGGCGCCGTTCGTGCTGACCGACACGGTCGGCTTCATCCAGAAGCTCCCGACGCAGCTCGTGGCCGCCTTCAAGGCGACGCTGGAGGAGCTGGAGGACGCGCAACTCCTCCTCCACGTGGTGGACGTGAGCCACCCCCACGCGCGCGAGCACATGTCGGCCGTGTACCACGTGCTCGAGGAACTCGGGCTCGAGGACCGTCCCGCCCTCACGGTGATGAACAAGATCGACCGCCTGGCGGAGCCGAACGGGCTCCTGCGCGCGCTCGAGGCCGAGGGCGGGGTGGCAGTGTCCGCGCGGACCGGCCAGGGGTTCGATGCCCTCCTGACACGGATCGGCGACGCGCTCCGCGTGACGCGCTCGGCCTGCCGTCTGCGCGTGCCGTACGAGCGCACGGGCATCCTGAGCCGCGTGTACGCGCGCGGGCGGGTCCTGGGGCGCGAGGATCGCCCGGATGGAATCTGGCTCGAGGTCGAGGTCCCGCGAGCGCTCGAGGGCCTGGTGCGGCCCTTCCGCGTCTCGGGGGTCGTCTCGGGGGTCGACGAGGATGGCGCCGCCGCGCGGGACCCCGAGAGGGCCTGGCCGGTCAGCCGTGGAACCACTCTCCAGGAGGCGGGATCATGAGGGCACGGACGCGGGTGCTCCCGATGCTGGTGGTGGCAGGGATGGTCTGGGGCTGGGTGGGAGCGGCCGAGGCGCAGCTCTTCGGCCCGAAGGCCACCGTGACCACGCCCGGGGGCAAGTCGATCGACGAGGCGCAGTCGGAGGCGTACGACGGGCCTAAGGCCCGGGTCGCGGTGTCGCAGTTCAAGGACAAAACGGGCAAGGGCTGGTGGACGGGGGCGATCGGTGACGGCATGGCCGACATGCTCTCCACCGCGCTCTTCCACTCGAACCGCTACATCGTCCTCGAGCGGCAGCAGGTGGGGGACGTCCTCCGCGAGCAGGACCTCGCGACCGCCGGGAGGATCAAGAAGGGGACCGAGGCGCCCACCGGCGAGATCGAGGGCGCGGAGCTCCTGATCACCGGCGCGGTCACCGAGTTCGAGGGCGCCCAGTCCGGCGTCGGCGGCGGCATCGGAGGCATCGGGGGGACCGCGGGGCGCGTCCTGGGCGGCATCGCGGGCGGGATCAAGAAGGCCCATATGGCCATCGACATGCGCGTGATCGACACGCGGACGTCGCGGGTCGTCGCCGCCACGTCGGTGGAAGGGGAGGCGACCGACTTCGCGCTGGGCGGCGCGCTCGCGGGCGCGGGCAGCGGCGGGGCCCTGGGCGGCGCGCTCGGGGGCTGGTCGAAGACGCCGACCGAGAAGGCGCTCCGCATCTGCATCCAGGAGGCCGTGAAGTTCATCGTCTCGAAGACGCCCGCGAACTACTATCACTACAACGCCTCCGGCCAGGGCGTGGCAGCGGTCGCCCCGGCGGCGCCGGCCCCGGCGGCAGCGGGGGCGCCCGCCGTGGCGCCCGCAGTGGCGGCGGTCCCGCCGGCGGACGCGACCGGCACCCCGTCGGCCCTCAAGGTCATCCAGACGATCAAGGCCGACCAGGACAAGGCGCTGCTGGTCGACCTGAACGAGGCGAAGGTCCGGGGGGCGACCCTTTCCGTCGTGGTAACGCTGCGTCACACCGGGAGCAAGCCCTCGGCGTGGGTCCTCCTCAACGAGAACAAGAGTGGGGTCATGAGCTACGACACCGGCGAGACGGCCGGGACCATCAAGCTCGACGACCAGGTGAACGGGGCGCTGAAACCCGGGGAGGTGAGAACCGTCCGCGCGGTCTTCAAGGTGCCGAAGGGCGCCAAGAAGGTCGCGATCACACTGGCCGGTGTCGGCACCTTCGACGACGTGGACCTCGCCCAGTAGGCGGAGGCGGCACCCGCCTCTGAACGAGGGCCTCGGCTCGACCGGGGCCCTCGTCGCTCGAGGGCGCGTTCGCGCGGCGCGGGATCCCGTTCCCCGTGGTATGCTGACGCAGGCTGACGGCCGCCCTGGCTGACCTCGGAACGGCGGTCCGGCCCCACATTCCCATGGGCCTGGCAAACTGGCTGACCATCGTCCGGATCCTTCTCGTCCCGGTGCTCGTGATCTGCCTCGTGTACCATCACGCGCTCCTCGCGCTCGTCACGTTCGTCGTGGCGGGGGTCACGGACATGATGGACGGCTACATCGCCCGGACCCGCGGCACCAAGACGCGCCTCGGCGCCTTCCTGGATCCGCTCGCCGACAAGCTCCTGCTGACGGCCTCCTTCGTCACGCTCACGTACAAGTTCCCGAGGGTCCTGCCGTTCTGGCTGACCGCGATCGTGCTGAGCCGTGACCTCCTGCTGGTGCTGGTCGCGATGCTGATCATGCTCACGGGAGGGCAGCTCAACCCGACGCCGAGCGGGCTGGGGAAGCTGAGCACGGTGGTGCAGATGGTGACGGTGGGCGTGGCGCTCCTTGTCGTCGGGGTCGGCCACGACTTCTGGTACGCGCGGAAGGGCCTCCAGATCCTGGCGGCCGTGCTCACGATCGGCTCCGCCTTCCAGTACCTGCTCCTCGCCCCGCGCTACGTCGACTGGGGTCCGCGCTGATGCCCAAGCGGGTTCCCGAGACGGGCGTCCGCGTGCTGGCGGTCGATCCGAAGGGCCTCGCGGCGCGGGCCGGCCTCCGGCCCGGGGACCGCCTCCTCCGGGTGAACGGGCAGGGGCTGCGCGACCTCGTCGACTTCCACGCCCAGGCCGGAGAGGAGCGGCTCGCCATCGACGTCGACCGGGCCGGCCGCCCGTGCTCGGTCGTGGTCGAGCGGCAGTGGGGGCGGGATCTCGGCCTCGAGTGCGAGCCCCCTGCGCCCGCCGAGATCTCGACGTGCGCCAACAAGTGCGTGTTCTGCTTCATCCACCAGCTGCCGCCCGGCCTCCGGCGGAGCCTCTACGTCAAGGACGACGACTACCGGCTCTCGTTCCTCCACGGGAACTACATCACGCTGACCGATCTCCCGGAGAGCGAGGTCCAGCGCATCGTCGACCTGCGCCTGTCGCCGCTCTACATCTCGGTGCACGCGACGGACTCGGTGCTGCGCCATTTCCTGCTCGGGAGCCCGAAGACGATCAAGGGCGACCTCATCGAGCGGCTCCGGCGGCTGGCCGCGGCCGGGATCCGGCTCCACGCGCAGATCGTGCTGTGTCCCGGCCTGAACGACGGCCCGCACCTCGAGCGCACCGTGCGGGAGCTCGCGGAGCTCCATCCGGGCGTGGCGACCGTGGCCGTCGTGCCCGTCGGCCTCACGCGCCACCGCGACGGGCTGTACCCGCTCCGGTCGATCACGCCCGCCGAGGCGGGGGCGACGCTCGATGCCATCCACGACTGGCAGGCGGGCTTCCTCACCCGCCACGGGACCCGGCTCGTCTTCGCGGCGGACGAGCTGTACCTCCGGGCGGACCGGCCCATCCCGGCCGCCGCCGCGTACGAGAGTTTCTCGGTGGTCGAGGACGGCATCGGCCTCGTGCGCCGGTTCGAGGACGATCTCCGGCGGCTCGCCGCCCGGCCCGGGCGCCCGCGCTGGCGGGGACGGCGCGTCGCGACGGTGGTGACGGGCGAGCTGTTCGGGCCGATCCTCACCCCGTTGCTCGGGGAAATCCGGGTGCCGGGTCTCCGGGCCGAGGTCGTTCCCGTGCCGAACGAGTTCTTCGGCCGCGCGATCACCGTGGCCGGGCTCCTCACGGGGCAGGACGTCGCCCGCGCCCTCTCCGGCCGTGACCTGGGGGACGTGGTCCTGATCCCCCGCGTCGCCCTGACGGAGACGAAGGGCGTGTTCCTCGACGACGCCGCGCCGGAGGACCTGGCGGGCCACCTCGAGGTGCCGGTCGTCACCGTCGAGGCGAGCGCCCGCGGGCTCGTCGACGGCCTGCTCGGCCGGGCACCGACGCCGGCGTGACGGGCCGGCCGTGGTGCGGTTGCCGGTCGTCGCGATCGTGGGTCGTCCCAATGTCGGGAAGTCGACCCTCTTCAACCGCCTGATCGGAAGCCGCAAGGCGATCGTCCGCGACACTCCCGGGGTGACGCGCGACCGGATCCACGGGCTGTGCGAGTTCGGCGGCTGGCGGGCCACGGTGATCGACACCGGAGGCCTCGATCCGAGCTCGGACGAGCCGCTCACCGCGCAGGTGCGGAAGCAGGTGCTGGCGGCGATCGCCGAGGCCGACGCCCTCGTCCTCGTGGTGGACGGGCGCGAGGGGCTGACCCCGGTCGACCAGGAAGTCGCGCGCCTGCTCCGCCGCGTGCCGAAGCCCGTGCTGGTCGCCGTCAACAAGGTCGACGCGAGAGGGCACGAGGCGGCGGCGGCCGAGGCCTACGGGCTCGGGATGGACCCCGTGCTGCCGGTCTCGGCCGAGCACGGGCGCGGCGTGGCCGAGCTGATCGAGGCCCTCGCGATGCGGCTGCCGGCCCCGCCGGGCGGCGCGGCCGAGGAAGCCGGCCCGACCCGCATCGCGGTGGTGGGCCGGCCGAACGTCGGGAAGTCCTCCCTGGTGAACGCGATCGCCGGCCAGGACCGGGTGGTGGTCCACTCGGAGCCCGGCACCACCCGTGACGCCGTCGACACCCTGGTCACGGTAGAGGGACGCCCGTACATCCTCGTCGACACGGCAGGCCTCCGGCGGAAGGGCCGCACCGAGGGGGCGCTCGACAAGCTGTCGGCGGTCATGGCGCGCCGGAGCCTGGAGCGGGCGGACCTGGCCCTCGTGATCCTCGACGCGGCTGAGGGGGTGACCACGCAGGACGCTCGGATCGCGGGGTACGCGGAGGCGGCGGGCCGCGCCGTCGTCCTGGTGGTCAACAAGTGGGATCTGGTCGGGGCCGCGGACCGGGCGCCGGAGCTGGTGCGCGCGCTCAGGGAGCGGCTGCCGTTCCTCGCCCATGCGCCGGTCGTCTTCACGTCCGCCCGCGCGGGCAGCGGTCTCCGCGAGCTGTTCGAGACCATCGACCGCGTCGCGCTCGACTACGCGAAGGAGATCTCGACCGGCGAGCTGAACCGCGTGCTCACGGCGGCCGTGGAGCGGCGCCCGCCCGGCGGGGTCCACGGCAAGACGCTCAAGGTCTTCTACGGCACGCAGACCGCCACCCGGCCGCCGACCTTCCTCCTCTTCGTCAACGACCCCGCGGCGCTGCACTTCTCCTACGAGCGCTACCTCGTGAGCGCGCTGCGCGAGCGCTTCGGGCTCGCCGGCTGCGCGGTGCGGCTCCGGCTCCGCCGGCGTCGCGCGCCCCGGACGCATCTCCGGACGTGAGGCGCACGGCGGCGCTCGTCCTCGTCCTCGCCGCCCTCGGCTGCGCCATGGCCCGCCCGCCCCGAAGCCCGGTGACGGCGGAGGCGCACAACGACCTCGGCGTGGCGTGCTTCGAGCGAGGGGACCTCCGCCGGGCGCTGGCCGAGTTCGAGCGCGCGGCCGCCCTCCGCCCGGACTGGACGCGCGCGCTGGTGAACCTGGGCGACGCGCGTCTCGGCCTGGGCGACGTGAGCGGGGCGATCGAGGCCTATCGGCGCGCGGTGGCGAGCGCGCCCGACGACGCCGGGGCGGCGAACAACCTCGCCTGGGCGCTCCTCCAGGATCCCGCGCGATGGCCGGAGGCCGAGTCGATCATCGACGGCGCCCTGGCGCGGCATCCGGAGCCGCGCGGATACTATCTCGACACGCTGGGAGCGCTCCGGCTGCGCAAGGGAGACAATCAGGGCGCCCTCAGCGCGTTCCGTGAGGCGCTCGCCGACGAGGGGCTCCGCGAGGGCGGGGCGCGCGCGCTCGTCCTCGAGCATGCGGCCGAGGCGCTGGCGCGGCTCGGCGACCGGGCGGCGTCGGCGCGGTGCCGGACGCTGGCGGAGGCCGAGCGCGGGCGGTCCGGCTCGGCACTGGCCGCGACGCGGGGCGCCGCTTCCTCTGTTGGTGGGCAGGGGAGCGTGTGCTAACATTGGCCAGCTAACACCCGGTAGTATTTGGGGAATTCGAGCATGAGACGAGTGAAGTCCGACGTGTCGCACCGGATCCGCCGCCAGCCCAGCATCTTCAGCGTCCGCTGGTTCCGGATCGCGCTCGGTGTTGGCGTGGCTCTCGTCCTCGCGCTCCTGGTGGGCCCCTCGGTCGCGAGCTGGTTCGGCGGCGATCTGCCGGGGAGCCTGTTCCTCCTTGTGCCGTGGAGCGCTTCCGAGAGGACCGCGTCGACTCCCGCGCCGGAGCCGAGCGCGCAGCCGAGCCCGCCGACTCCCCCCGCCTCGTCACCGGGTCCCATGCGGGGGACGACCGCCGCCGGCAAGGCTCCCGCCGCGCCGGCCGAGAGCCCGCCGCCGCGGACGGCGACCGCTGGCGCCCCGCCGCCGACCGCGGCGCCGCCAGCGGCGACGAAGCCGCCCCGGGAGAGCGGCTCGACTCCCGCGGACGGCGCACTGCCCCGGCCGGGGTCGCTCGCCGCGCCGCCGGCGGTCTACTGGGTCCAGGTGGGCGCCTTCCTCGATCACAAGAACGCCGACCGGCTCGCGGAGCGGCTCAAGGGCGACGGGCTCGCGGCGGCGACCACCTCCTTCGAGCAGAGCCGGGTCCTCTACCGCGTCCTCCTCGGGGGCGGCGAGGGTGGTCGCGTGACGGACGAGTCCGTCGAGCGCGTGCGGGGGCTCGGGCACCCCGTCGAGGCGACCGCCGACGGGCCCGCCGTGACCGGCCTCGTGCCGCTCCGGAAGGCGGTGGAGACGTCGCACAGGCTCAAGCAGCAGGGCATCCCGGTTCGCCTCAAGCAGGAGGTGAGCTCGTCGACGTTCCGCGTCGTGCGCGTGGGGTCATTCGCGACGGTCACGGAGGCCGAGGCGACCCTGGCCGCGCTGAACGCCAAGGGCGTCGAGGGCGTCGTGGTCCGGGAACGCTGAGCTCGATGGGTCAGACTTTGACTTCCGGACATTTCACCTTCAGTCGATGGAGCAGGCAGGGGCGAATTGTCTAGAAGTCAAAGTCTGATCCCTACGAAGGGGGGTGAGTAGGCTGACGAAGAACGACCTCATCAACTCGGTGGCGGGGCATGGGCTCTCCAAGCGGCAGTCGGCGGCGGTCGTCGAGGCCGTGTTCGACAGCATGATCCGGGCGTTCGAGCAGGGGAGCGACGTCAAGATCGTCGGGTTCGGCCACTTCAAGCTGCGGAAGAAGGCGTCGCGCAAGGGGCGCAACCCGCAGACCGGCAACGAGATCGAGATCACGGCCCGGCGAGTGCTGACGTTCAAGCCATCCAAGGGGTTGAAGGCGCAGGTGAACCACCGGTGATCGAGCCCGAGATCGACCGCGAGCAGCCCGTCGTGGAGGTCGGGGCGGAAGCCGCGATCCCGGACAAGCTGTTCTTCCGGATCGGCGAGGTGGCCGACCTCACCGGCGTGCCGCCGTACGTGCTGCGGTACTGGGAGTCCGAGTTCAAGCTGCTGCGGCCCCGGAAGAACCACGCCGGCCAGCGGGTCTACCGGAAGCACGACGTGCAGATGGTCCTGCGCATCAAGAGCCTGCTCTACGAGGATCGGCTCACGCTGGAGGGAGCGAAGAAGCGTCTTCAGCAGGAGGGTCGGCAGCGCAACCAGCAGCTCGAGCTGCCGGCTCCGGATCCCCAGACGCTCGCCGCGCTGCGCGCGATTCGCGCGCGGCTGGAGGCGATCCGGCAGACGCTCAGGCGAAGTTTCCCTTGAACCGCCGTGGGGCGCGACGTACAATCCGTGCGGTTCGGGGCGTGGCGCAGCCTGGTAGCGCACTAGCATGGGGGGCTAGGGGTCGCTGGTTCAAATCCAGTCGCCCCGACCATTTCTCGCCCACCCCAGGGCGCGGCAGACCCGCGGCGTTGCGGCCCCGGTTTCGGCCGGCGAGACCGCGCGCCTTGTGACCAAGCCCACTCGCCCCGTCATCCTCGTCTCCAACGACGACGGCATTCACGCCCCGGGCATTGCGGCCCTGGCGGCGGCGCTCGAGTCGGTCGGCGACGTGTGGGTCGTGGCGCCGGACCGGGAGCGGAGCGCCGTGGGCCACGCGCTGACGCTCCACCGGCCGCTCACCGCCGACCAGCTGGGGTCCCAGCGCTTCGCGGTCAACGGCACGCCGTCGGACTGCGTGAACCTCGCGCTCCTGGGGCTCCTCCCGGTGCGGCCCCGGATCGTCGTCGCCGGCGTCAACGCGGGCTCGAACCTGGGCGACGACGTGACGTACTCCGGCACGGTGTCGGCCGCGCTGGAAGCCGCGCTCCTCGGGGTGCCGGGGGTGGCGGTGTCGCTCATCCAGCCGACGGGCCCCGCCAGCTATCGGCCCGCCGCGCGGGCGGCCGCGCGGCTAATCTCGCTGCTTCTGCGGGAGCCGGACCGCACGGCGACGCTGCTGAACGTGAACATTCCCACGGGACAACCGCGCGGCGTCCGGCTGACGCGGCTCGGCCGGCGCCTCTACAGCGAGAAGGTCGTGGAGCGGCGGGACCCTCGCGGCCGGCGCTACTTCTGGATCGGCGTCGGGCCGCCCGCGTGGGAGGCCGGCGAGGACACGGACCACGCGGCGGTCCACGCGGGCTACGTCTCGGTCACCCCGCTGATGCTCGATCTCACCGACTACCCGGGCCTCCGCGGGCTGAAGGACTGGGAGACGGACTACCGGCGGCGGCCCCGCGGGCGCCGCCCCGGAGCCGGGCGATGAGCGGCGGCCGGGCGGTGGGGACCGGCGCGGGCTGGCAGGAGGCGCGCGCCGGCCGCGAGCGCGAGCGCATGGTCGAGGAGCAGCTTGTCGGGCGCGGCGTCACGGACGCCCGCGTGCTGGATGCGATGCGGCGGGTCCCGCGTCACCGGTTCGTCGAGGAGGCGCTGCGGGACCGCGCGTACGGGGACCACCCGCTGCCGATCGGCGAGAACCAGACGATCTCGCAGCCGTACATCGTGGGGATGATGACGCAGCTCCTCGCGCTGACGGGCACGGAGAAGGTGCTCGAGATCGGCACCGGCTCGGGGTATCAGACGGCGGTGCTGGCCGAGCTGGTGCGGCGAGTCTGCTCGGTCGAGCGGCTCATGTCGCTGGCGGTCGGGGCCCGCCGCATCCTGGAGGAGTTGGGGTATACTAGCGCAGTCGTCAAGACGGCCGACGGCACGTACGGCTGGGCAGACGAGGCTCCGTTCGAGCGCATCATCGTGACCGCCGGCGCGCCGGCGGTTCCCGTGCCGCTGGTCCAGCAGCTGGCCGAGGGCGGCCGGATCGTGGTCCCTGTCGGCGGACCCCAGTCGCAGGTCCTGCACGTCGTCGAGAAGGTCGACGGCCGCATGCGGCTGTCGACGGACTGCGGCTGTACGTTCGTGAAGCTGGTCGGGAAGTACGGATGGGAGACCTGAGCTCCCGACGTGGGGAGCGGCCCGGGCGCACCGTTCGAAGCCCGGGTGAGGTCGGGGCGTAGCGCAGCTTGGTAGCGCGCCTGCTTCGGGAGCAGGAGGTCGCTGGTTCAAGTCCAGTCGCCCCGACCATCCCCTCCCATCCCGGCAATCGTCCGAATCGTCGTGAGAATTGCGGGCGCACATGAGTGAGGCGGACCGCCACGCGGGCCGCCGCCCCGGCGGCCGGCTGGGCGCCGTGGAAATCCTGGTGGGAGGACGCGTCCAGGGAGTCGGGTACCGCAACTTCGCCCAGCGGCGCGCCGACGAGCGGCGCCTTACCGGGTACGCGGTGAACCTCCCGGACGGGCGCGTCAAGATCCGAGCGGAGGGGGACCTGGAGGCCATCGAGCAGTTCGTGCGCGATCTCGGCGCGGGCCCGCCGCTCGCGCGCGTGGAGCGCGTCGACGTGAGCTCCGTCCCGTTCAGCGGCCGCTACGGGGAGTTCGGCATCCGCTTCTCGGAAGGCCGATGAGGGGCCGCGGCGGGCGCCCGGCGGTTCCGGCCATCGCGCTGCTGGCCCTGGGGCTCGTCCTGCCGGCGGGCGTCCGGGCGGCGAACCCACGGCCCGCGCCCCCGAAGTCCCGGGGGATCGCCATGAGGCTCCGGGAGCCCGCGCCGCGAAGCGCCTCGCTCGGGCACGTCGTCCGCCCGGGCCAGACGCTCTGGGGCATCGCGCGGGAGCATTCCGTGTCGGTGGACGCGCTGCTGAAGGCGAACCGGCTGCCGCCGAACGCGCGGCTCCGGGTGGGGCAGCGCCTCAGCATCCCGCTGACCGAGGTCCAGGAGGGGAGCCAGGAGCCGCCGTCGCTCGCCGACATCGTGCTCGAGCGGCCGCCGGCGACGCCGGCGGTCAGCTTCGCCCGGCCGGTGCCGGGCCCGATCGTCTCGCCCTTCGGGCCCCGCGGGGTGGCGTGGCACGGCGGCATCGACCTCCGGGCCGAGCGGCACGACCCGATCCATGCCGCTGCGGCCGGCATGGTGATCACGAGCGGGTGGGAGCGGGCCTACGGGCGCGTCGTCAAGATCTGGCACCCGCACGATCTCATGACGGTCTACGCTCACAATCTCGAGAACCTCGCCAAGGTCGGCGACTGGGTCGAGCGAGGCCAGGTGATCGCGACCGTCGGCAGCACGGGGCGGGCGACCGCGCCCCACCTCCACTTCGAGATCCGCCTGAGCGGGCGGAAGTACGACCCCGCGTACTGGCTGCCCGAGTCCCAGGCCCTCGCCGAGCCCGTCAGGGATTCCCGGAGTCCCACCGCCACCCCATGACCGCCGGGCGCGAGCCGTCGCCGCGGGGGGACGAGGATCCCGAGCGCCGGCTGCCGCCGGACCCGCCGCCCGACCTGCGCGCCGACGGCGAGGCGGACGATCCGGACCTCGCCGACGACACCCCGGCGCTGGAGCTCCCGGCGGACGAGGAGCTCGACGCGGAGGAGGCGGAGAGCCTCGGCCACCGCCCGCCCGTCGAGGTGTATCTCGGCGAGATCCGCCGGATCCCGCTCCTCACGCGCGAGCAGGAGGTCGAGCTCGCGAAGCAGGTCGCCGCCGGGAGCGCGGCGGCGAAGGAGCGGATGGTCGAGGCAAACCTCCGCCTCGTGGTGATGCTCGCCCGCCGCTACCAGGGCCGCGGCCTCCCCCTCGCCGATCTCATCGCCGAGGGCAACATCGGGCTGATCCGCGCCGTCGAGAAGTTCCGCTGGGACCGCGGGACGCGCTTCTCGACCTACGCCACCTGGTGGATCCGGCAGGCCATCCAGCGGGCGCTCGCCAACCAGGCGCGGCTCATCCGCCTGCCGGTGCACGTGGAGGCGCAGCTCGGGAAGGTCCGGCGCGTGCAGGAGCGCCTCACCCAGGAGCGGGGCCGGCCGCCGGAAATGGTCGAGGTCGCCGCCGAGCTTGGGCTGACCGTCAGGGACCTCGAGGCGCTCGAGGAGGCGTCGAAGATGCCGCTGTCGCTCGAGACGCCGGTGGGGACGGAGGGAGGGGGCGGGGGCATCCAGCTGAAGGACGTGGTCCCCGACCGGGAGGAGGCCGGGGCCGTCGCCATCGCGAACCTCCTGCGCCGGCAGGCGAACCTGCGCGAGGTGCTGGACGACCTTCCACCCAAGGAGCGGGAGATCCTCGTCGACCGCTTCGGCCTCGGAGGCGACTCGCCGAAGACGCTGGAGTCGATCGGCCAGCGCCTGGGGGTGACGCGGGAGCGCGTCCGGCAGATCGAGGCGGCGGCGCTCCAGAAGCTCCGGCGACGGCTCGAGGCCCGCGGCATCGACTGGCCGGGCCCGTGAGCGCTCACCCTCGCCCGGTCCGCGATCGTCGGCGGCCCCGGCCGCCGACGAGGACGGCTTCGTGGTAACGCATCTCGACGAGGGCGACGTGCACGCGCTCCTCGAGTGGGGTCCCCTCATCGTCGAGATGGAGTCCGCGCTCGCAGCGTTCTCGGCCGGCCGCATCATCCAGCCCGTGCGGAACATGATCACCATCGAGGAGGGGAAGCGCTACCTGGGGGTCATGCCGGCCGTCGCGCCGGACGCCATGGGGCTGAAGCTGGTGAGCTTCTACCCGGGGAACGCAGGAACCGGGCGGCCGACCCATCTCGCGATGATCATGCTGTTCGACACGGACACCGGCGAGCCCCTGGCCATCATGGACGGTCGGCTCATCACGGAGATGCGGACGGCGGCCGTCTCCGCCGCGGTGACGAAGCGCCTGGCCTCGCCCTCGGCCCGTGTGCTCGCCCTCCTGGGCAGCGGGGTCCAGGCGAAGGCGCACCTCGAGGTCCTCCCGCGGGTGCGGCGCTTCGAGGAGGTGAGGGTCTGGAGCCGGACGCCCGAGCACGCCCGGCGCTTCGCCGCGGAGCACGGCGTCCGGGCCATGCCGGACGCCGAGTCGGCGGTGCGAGGCGCGGACGTCGTCGTCACCGCCACCAACGCCCTCGAGCCGATCCTGAAGGGCGCGTGGCTGAAGGCCGGCGCCCACGTCAACGCCGTCGGGTCGCCGCGCCCGACGTGGCGGGAGCTGGACGACGAGGCCATGGCGAACGTCGTCGTCGTCGAGTCGCGGGAGGCGGTGCTGAAGGAGTCGGGCGACGTGATCCTGTCCGGGACCAGGATCCACGCGGAGGTCGGAGAGATCTTCGCCGGCACCGAGCCGGCGCCGATCGCGGAGACCACGGTCTTCAAGTCCGTGGGGATCGCGATCGAGGACCTGGCGACCGCGCGCCTGGTCTACGAGACCAGCCGGGCGCGGCGGTCGCGGGCCGAGTGAGCCCGTCGCGCGCGGCGGGAGGGGCGTGACCATGTCGAGCCTGGACATCCTGTTCCTTTCCAAGGAGGACGTCGACGCCGTCGACCTCGGCCTCGACGAGACGATGGACGCTATCGAGCTCGGCCTCCGGGCGCACGGCGAGAAGAAGGTGGTCATGCCCTCGAAGGACCACCTGGCGCTCGACCGGTCGGAGCGCCACTGGAACATCCTCAAGGGGTACGTCGAGCCGATCGACGTGGCCGGGGTGAAGGTGATCGGCGACTTCGAGGGGAACTACCGGTTCGGGCTGCCGTCGGAGCTGGCGCTGATCACGCTGTACCGCCCGGACACCGGCGCGCCCTTCGCGATCGTGGACGGGACGCTGATCACGTGGATGCGGACCGGCGCGGTGACGGCGGTCGGGGCGAAGTACCTGGCGCCGGACCGGCCGCGCGTGCTCGGTCACATCGGCGCCCGTGGCACCGCCTGGTACAACGTGCCGATGCTCGACCGGCTGTTCGACTTCGAGGAGATCCGTGTCGCCAGCAAGCGGCCCGAGTCGCGCGAGCGCTTCGCCGCCGGGATGTCGGAGCAGCTCGGGAAGCCGGTGCGGGTGAAGGCGACGGTCGAGGAGACCGTGCGCGACGCCGACATCATCATCGACGCCTCGCGCCTCGTGACGGCGGAGGTCCTCGTCAAGGACGCGTGGGTCAAGCCCGGCGCCCTGATCCAGCCCTACGGGGTGGAGCAGTCCGTGGAGTCGAGCCTGCCGCTGTCGGTCGACAAGATGATCGTCGACGACTGGAACCAGTGCCAGAGGTCGGAGTACGGCCAGTTCGCCGCGATGATCCGGGCGGGCGCCCTGCGGGGCGAGCACATCCACGCCGAGATCGGCGAGATCGTGGCCGGCCGGAAGCCCGGCCGCCAGTCGCCCCGGGAGCGCATCCTGTTCTGGCACAAGGGCTTCGCGATCAGCGACATCGTGCTCGGCCACCTCGCCTACGAGAAGGCGCGCGCCAAGGGGATCGGCACCGTGCTGAGCTACTACCGCCGCCCGCGCGACATGTGAGGACCCTGCGCTCCTCGCCTTCTGCGCCCTGTGCCGGTCGTGCGCCCGGGCGCTCACCGGCCGCGGCGATGACGACGACCACGGTCCCCGCTCCGTGCGGGCCGGTCGGCCGAGGTGCTAGAATCGAGGTCGGCTCACTCTCGCGCGACCGCGTGCCCCCGTAGCTCAGTCGGATAGAGCAAGGGTTTCCTAAACCCTGGGCCGGGTGTTCGATTCACCCCGGGGGCACCAACCTTCTCAGGTAGTTACGCGGCGACTCTTCAAGGTACTTCGTCGCCATGTCATGCGGACTCGCCTGGTCGACCGACCACTCCCA
>DATBGA010000149.1:0-47132 GCA_036558225.1 Candidatus Methylomirabilota bacterium
GTACCAGACGTAGGCCAGGCCTCCGAGGGGAAGGAGGACCAGCGGGATCACCACCAGCGTCAGCTTGGTGGCGATGCCGAGCCGGAGACGCCGCCATCCCGCCCGGGACGGGGCGGGCGCGGCGCCGACCGCTACCCCCTCGGAAGCGACCTCGGTCCGCGACGGAGGGGTCATCGCTGCAGGCCGACCTCTCCGAGGCGCAGGATCGTGTCCGCCGACGGAACGAAGTTCTTGACCCGGTCGTGCACACCGTAGAGATCCACGACCTGGTACAGCGGAATGCTGAGCGCCTGCTCGTACACGATCGACTGGACGTTCCGGAGCAGTTCTGCCCGGATCGTCGCGTTCTGCTCGGTGTCCGCCCGGTTCAAGAGCTCGAGAGCGCGGGGATGCGTCGTGCGCCCCATCGGATGGGCGGGGTCCAGGTACATGCGCAGCTGCAAGGCAGCGTCGAAGATCATGCTCGTCGGGTCCCCGACTAGGAAGTCGTGCTGGCCCGGCTCACGGATCCACCGGGACAGCGCAGACGCCCGCGACTCCACGCTGAGATCGAGCGTTACGCCGATCTTCGCCCATTGCTGGGCGAGGGCGGTGGCCACGGTGTGCGTGTCGTGCGTCGCGAAACCGTGCAAGCGAAAGCCGTCCGGAAACCCGGCCTCCGCCAGGAGAGCCTTCGCCTTGGTCGGATCGAAGGCGTACGGCTTGAGGCCCGCGTTGAAACCGAAGTCTTCCGGCAGCGTGATGGTGGCGATGGGGCGGCCGTTACCGCGAGCGACGTAGCGCACGAGGCCCTCGGCGTCCGTGCCGTGGAGGAGCGCGCGGCGGACGTCCGCGCGAGCCAGAGGCCCGCGCCTGGCATCGATCAGAACGCACATGAAGCGGATCGAGTGGCGCTTGACGAGGTGGACGTCGCGCGCCCGGAGCAGCGGGCCGACCTGCTGGGGCAGAAGGTTGGTGACGATGTCGACGCTCCCCGCCAAGAGCTGCCGCAGGCGCTCCTCCGGGTCCGCGATGAACCGGAACACGACTCGCGGGACCTTGGGAGCACCGCCATGGTGCTCCGTAAAGGCCGTGAGGACAGCCTCGTTCGCGTTGAGCTCGGTGAGCCGGAAGGGCCCCAGCCCGATCGGCTCCCGGAAGAAGTCGGCCTCCGAACGCCCCCGGAGCTGGTCGGGCACGATCATGCTGAACTGCGAAAGCCGTGCCGGCAGCAGGGCATAGGGCCGCTTCGTGGTGATCCGGAAGGTCTGCGGATCGACGATGACGATTGTGTCGAGGTCGCGGAAGTCCTGCCGCCTCGGCGACGCGAGCTGGAGGTCGAGGATGCGCTGGAGGGAGTAGACGACGTCGGCCGCCGTGAGCTCCTGGCCGTCGTGAAAGCGCACGCTGGGGCGCAGACGGAATTCCCAGGTGAGCGGGTCGACGGGCCCCCACCGCTCGAGAAGGGGCGTGCGGATCTTGCCGTCCGGATCGCGGTCGAACAAGGGCTCGAAGATGAGGCGGAACAGGCTCTGGGTCTGCGTGCCGTAGACCTTGAACGGGTCCATCCCCGTCGGGGGGGCGGTGGCATCCGCGACGACGAGGTCCGGGCCGGTCGGTCGCACGGAGCCGGGCGCCGCCCAGCCGAGCAGCGGGGCAAGAACGACGAGCAGGGTTCCGAGGGTGCGCGCTCTCGTCTTCACTAGCGCTCCTCCTGTCAGCTACCCGTGAATGGATCGCAGCCGCCCCGACAGACCGGACTTTGGCCGCCGGAGACGATGCAACCGGGGTGCCAGGATGGCAGACGGCCAGACTGTCCTCCGTGGGGAGATCTTGGATTGGCTCTCGGGGGCCCGGCTGAGGCTACACTTGGGCTCTAAGTCCCCATCCGATCAGAGCTAGAGACTGTCGGTCCTAGTTAGGCAGAGCCACCGAGGCCCCTTCCACGCCAGGAGGTCGGCTTAGTGTCAAGAGCCTTTGCCTGGCTTGTCTTGTCAGCCTTCCTTCACTTCGCGTCGTTCTACTACCTGGCGGCGACGCTTCCCCTCTACCTCCTGGACCTGGGCGGCTCCACCTACCAGGTCGGGCTCATCAACGGTGCCTTCGCGCTGACCTCTCTCCTGGTGCGCCCGTTCTTCGGCGCCTGGATGGACAGGGCCGGCCGGAAGGCTTTCCTCGTCGCCGGTGCGGGCATCTACGTGGTGGCGTCCCTGGGCTACATGCCGCTCCATTCGGCGCAGGCGTTGCTCTGGTGGCGGGTATTCCATGCGCTGGGCCTCGCGACGTTCAGCACCGCGGCCGTCTCCGTCGCAGGTGACCTTGCTCCCCCGCGACGCCGGGGCACGACGATCGGCGCGTTCGGTCTAGCCCAGGCCGGCGCCCTGACGGTCGGACCTGCCGTGGGGCTACTTCTCCAGCGGACGTTGGGATACACCGGCCTGTTCGTCACGACCGCCGGCACGGCCCTCGCTTCGCTCGTGTGCGCTCTCCCGATCCCTGGAGGCGCGATCCCGGAATCCCGGAATCCCGACTCCCCTCGAGGGATCGGCCGGGAGTCGTCCCTGCGTGCCACCGCGCTGCCCGCCTTCGCGCAGTTCGCGGCCAGCGCGGCCTACGGCGCAATCGTCTCTTTCGTCGCAGTGCTCGCGGAGAGCCGAGGACTGGGCACGGCGGGGGTCTTCTTCGCGCTGTTCGCGCTGAGCAGCCTGGGCGGACGCCCGCTGGCGGGCAACGCCTATGACAGGCGGGGGCCGGCCTTCGTCCTCGCGCCCGCGTTCCTGGCGGTCGCCGCAGGCCTGGCCCTGCTGGCCCTCGGGAGCGGGCAGGCGCCCTTTCTTCTGGGAGGTGTGCTCACCGGTGCCGGTATTGGCGGCGCCCACACCACGCTGATCGCGCGGCTGATCGACCGCGCGCCGTCGGGCTCGCGGGCCACCAGCGTCGCCGGCTTCACGGCGTGCTGGGAACTGGGCGTCGGCGCCGGGTCGATCCTGACGGGCCACCTGGCGGGGACGGGGGACTTCCCTGCGGCGTTCCTGACGGTGGCGGCGCTGCCGGTCCTCGGGCTAGCGGTCCTGCCCTGGCTCAGGCGTTGAAGGCGGCTGTCAGCGTGGTGTTGCGGCTGCCGAAGGGCGCGATCTCCTCCGGATCGATCTCGACGTCTAGGACGGTCGGGAGACCACTCTCCAGGATCTTCGTGATGAGCTCCCGGCTGATCTCACCGGGCTCGCGGATCCGGAAGGCCTGCGCGCCCAGGCCTTCGGCGACGGCCGCGCAGTCCACGCGCGGATAGCGAGTACCCACGTCGGGCAGCTTCATCTGGCGCAGCGAATGGTGGGCGATGCCGTACCCGGCGTCGTTCAGCACGACCCAGATCACCTGCTTGCCGTAGTGGACCGCCGTAGACACCTCCATGCCGTTCATCAGGAAGCCGCCGTCCCCGACGATCGAGACGACGACGCGCTCGGGTGCCGCGAACTTCCCCCCGATCGCACCCGCCACGCCGAAGCCCATCGACGCCATACCCGTGGCGCAGAAGAAGGTTCGCGGGTAGAGGCTCTGCCAGTAGTGGATGGCCCACGAGCGGTTCGCTCCACCATCGACGAACACCAGGGCGTCCCGGGGCAGCGCCTCCTGGAGGTCCCGCATCAGGCGCTGGGGCTTGATGGGCACCGCGTCCGAGTCCATCGCGGCGGCGTCCACCACCCTGGGTCGGTCCGGGGGCGGCGCGAGCTTCCCGTTGCCTCGCCGCCAGTGCAGATAGCGCTGCTGCTGGCGTCGGATCTCGTAACCGAGCTCGGTGAGGCCCGACTTCGCATCTCCGATCACCGGCACCGAGGCAGTGTAGTTCTTGCCGATCTCGTACGGGTCGACGTCGAAGTGCAGCAGGGCCTCACTCGGCTGCAGCCGGCGATCCCATCCCAGCGTCCCCCATTCGCTGAGGCTGGTCCCCGCGGCCAGGAGGACGTCAATGCCGCTCTCGAGGAGGTGCCACTGGGCCAGTGGGGACCCCGAGTACCCGAAGGGTCCCACGGAGAGTCGATGATCCTCCGGGAACGCGCCCTTCCCCTTCGGCGTCGTGGCGACGGGAATATCCAGCATTTCCGCGATGGCCCGGATCTCGTCGGAGGCGTTCGACAGGATTACGCCGTGCCCGGCGAGGATCGCCGGACGCCGGGCCCGGAGGAGATGCAGGGCCGCCTGCTTGATCGCGCCCCGATCGTGGGCGTGGCCCGGCGAGACGGGCGCCGCCCTCCGCGGTGGCACGACGAGCGCCTGCTCCTGTACGTCGGCCGGGAGACTCAGGTGCACGGGTCCCGGGCGGCCTCCGAGCGCCATGCGCATCGCCTTGTGCCAGACATCGGGAAGACGATCGCCACGGAAGACGAGAGTGCTGTACCGCGTCATCCGCTTGAAGACGTCGACGATGTCGACGCCCTCGCTGCTCGACTCCTGGAAGGCACCCTTGCCGAAGGACTTCGTGGCAACCTGACCCGTGAGCACCACGATCGGTATGGAGTCGGCATAGGCCGAGGCAACGCCCGTGATGAGATTCGTAGCTCCCGGGCCGGAGGTTGCGATACATGCCCCGAGACCCCCTCGGACGCGGGCATAGCCGTCGGCCATGAACGCCGCGCCGGCCTCGTGCTTCGCCATGACCAGCTGCGTCCGGCTCCCAAGGGTCGCCACGAAGGTGGGAACCACCGAGCCCCCGATGACGCCGAAGATGTGCCTCACGCCAGCATCCGCGAGGGCCTCGACGATGTACTCCGCGGCCTTGCACGTCGTCACTCGGTCTGATGCCCTGTCTCCGTTGATCGCGGCGTCCAGGCCCATCCTTACGGTCGCGTCGTCCAAAGAGTGCTCCTGGTCTGAGGAAGCAAGGAGCTCACGGCTCGGCACCGTTGCGCGGGCAGGCCCAACCGCGTTCGCTTGATGCTACATCCCGCACTGCCCGCATGTCACGATTTCGCTGTCATCGCTCGCCCCTTCGCACGCTGGTCGTATCCAAGCGGATACGCAAGACCGGGCGCGAGCGGTCGCCGGGACCGAATCGGGCGCGTCCAGAGCCCATGGTGGTGATTTTCTCCACTCGGGCAAGGCTGAATCTGTGGCAGCCGAGCCCTCGAGCCGACCGGCGCGTGAGAGCCGCAGCGCGTCGACCGCGGCGGCACCTCTCGGCGGCCGCCCGACAGGGCCGCACGAGGAGCCCGAGATTCGGACCGTCCTCCCCGAGGGACGCGATGGCCCGGGAGGCGCCCTCCTCGACCCGTGGGGCGAGGATCCGGGAGGGACGCTGGACACCCGGCGCGACCGCGAGGGTCCGAAACCCCCGTGCGTCTGATGCCGTCTAACTGATAAGACCAACCCAGGGAGGGTCGTGCAAGTGTCTCAGAAGACCGTCACGGTCTACAGCTCGCCGTCCTGACGCCCCTGCAAGCTGACGAAAGAGTTTCTTTCGTCCAAGGGGGTGGCGTACCGCGAGGTGAACGTGGCCGAGGATCTCGAGGGTCAGGAGGAGCTGGTCCGGCGCACCGGCCAGCTGGCGGTGCCGGTCACGGTCATCGACGACGAGGTGGTCGTGGGCTTCAACCGGCCCCGCCTCGTCGAGCTGCTCGGCCTCGACGCCTAGCCCGTCGACCCTTGCCCGCGACGACCGGTCGGAGCCACCGACCGGTCGGTCACCCCGGCCCGATAGGGGCCAGAGGCGCAAGGGCGGCCGCTCTCAGCGGAGCGGCACGACGGGCCCGGTAACCTGGCGGGCCAGCTCCCTGTAGAGCTCGTTGCCTTCAGCGCGCTCGATCGAGTAGACGACGCGGTAGATCTGCTGCATCGCGCCGAGGAATCTCTCCCGGCCCAGCATGGGCGCTTCGTACGCGCGGCCGAAGCTCTTGTAGAGCAGGTGGAGGACGGGCGCGGGACCACCGGGCCGCAGCGGAGGCTGACGGTACGTCACCGCGAGCTCGTGAAAGCCGGCCCGCCTGAAGGGTGGCACCGCATCGTCGCCGCACTCGACGTACCATCCGGTCGCCCCGAGGTCGTCACGGACCATCTGAGCCTCGACCCGGGCCAGGACGAGCGGGAGCCGGCCGGTGCCGCGGAGCGGCGGACCGAGGGCCACGTATCCCCCGAAGCCGACATCGGCGAGCGTGAAGAACGAGGCGAGGCCGGCGACCGGCCCGTCCGCCGAGGGGCGCAGCGCCCACAGGTGATAGGCGTGGTCCGCGTCCCGCCGGCTCACGCGGGCGGGCCCCGCCCCGAGCGCCGAGTCCTCGACGGCCGTGGCCCGGTCGGGAAAGCAGGCGCGGTAGAGCGTGCGGAGCGCGGGCAGATCGCCGTCGTCCGCCGCCATGATCTCGTGAACGGCGAAAGGGCGCGCGGCGTCGTGCCCCACGTACCGATCGAGGGGCAGCAGGGCCACCTCGTCCCGCTCGTCGAGATGGCGCGCCATGGCGCCGAACTCGGCCGAGCGCTCGGGATGCTCGATGCGCATGGCCCAGCGCAGGTACTCGTGCACCACCTGCTTGACGGTGGCGGCGGGCACGGCGGGGCTGGCCGGGGCCACGGGCTTCCACGCGAGCAGCAGCGAGGTCACCGGCCGCTGCTCGGCCGACAGGGCGGGCTGCACGTACGGAAAATCGAGCTTCTGGAACCCCCAGTCGCTCCAGATGCGGAGCCGGGAGAAGGGGTCCATGCTGTCGCTCCCGAGTCCTCCCCGAAACGGATCGTTCATCTCCGCGACCACGGCGCGGAGGTCGCTCGACCCCGCCGCCCGGGCGTCGGCCTCCAGCGCCGCTTCCGCGTCGTCGAGCATCCGACGCCCCAGCCCGCGGCGGCGCGCGTCGGGCGCGACCACGAGGAACTCGATGACGCCCGTGTTCGGACCGGCCAGATAGTCGGACACCGACCCCGCGGCCATCCGGCCGTCATCCATGAGCACGCGGACGTGATAGTTGTTGGAGCCGTACCAGCCGCTCGCCTTCAGCTGCAGGTACCGCTTCATGTTGGCGAGTGACTCCCGCTCATCGGGATCGGGGAAGGCGGCGGCGTAGAGGTCGTCGTAGAACGCCAGCAGGAGCTCGAGGTCGGCGGCGCCGGCCCCGAGATCGCGAACCTCAGACTCGGCCGGCGCCATGGGGCCGCTGGCTCGAGAGATGCTCGAGGCACTCGAAGTACGTGCCGATCGTCTCCGGAAGGTGGCAGGAGGAAAAAAACTCGGCGTAGTAGGATCCGTCCTCGGCCTTGATCTCGGAGGAGTCGTCGAGGATCCGCACCCGGTCCGCGATGGACGCGAACCGCCCGGCTAGCAGCTGCTGCATGGTGCGCTTGATGGGGGTTCCCGGGTCGCTCGCCAACAACCGCGAGCCGCAACCGGAATCGTCGATGGCCGACATATAGACGAACCTGACGTCAGGCGGGATGTCGGGTTGACCGAGCACTGCGGCGATCGAATCGAGCGCTTCGAGCGCCAGCCGGTCCTTGAGGAACGCGTACGTCGAGGCGTCGGCGATGTTGCCGTGCACGAAGAAGGGCAGTAGCGCGCGCCACGGCTCGCCGGGACGCATCAGCGGGCGCCCCGGCCCCGACTCGAGTACGAACATCACCCAGAGGTAGGCCGAGTAGTATCGGCGCCCGGCGCGGCCCGTCGCATCGAGACGGCGATACTGCAGAATCACGCGCTCCGACTCGACATCGAGGAGCTCGGCCTGCGCCCGGCACACGCGCCCGCGGTCGACGGCGCCAGGGCGGCGCACCACGACGCTCGCCTCGAGCTCGACGGCCAGCGGAGGCACCGCGGCCTTCCCGTCCCCCTTCGGCGCGCCGGCCCGGCGACGCGCCCGGCGAGCCGCATGCCGCAAGCCTCCCCCCTCGTCGTAGAGAACCACGGACGTGTTCTCATCGCCGTAGCCCAGCTGGAAGGCGACGGCGTTCTTGTGCTCGTGGTCCCAGTACTCGCAAGTGCAGACGGGAATGCTCGGGCCCCATACGATCCAGCAGGCGAACTGGAAGGCGCGCAGGTGCCGGAGCGACTCGTCTGCGATCGGGTCATCGACGGACGTGACGTTGGCATAGGCCTCGACGATCTGGCGCCAGTTGTCGTCGAAGTGAGCCAGCTGGCCCGTGAGCAGGTAGAGCGGGGCCACGTAGGCCGACTTGACGCGCAGCTCCGACAGGAAGCTGTCGTCGACGCTCCCGAGGCTGGTGAGGGCCCTGAAATAGCGATCGATGCCTTCGAACGCGTCCTTGGCCGTCAGGGGCAGGCAGTCGGGGATCTGCGTCTTAAACCCCTGCGCGTCGTCCGCGGCGCGGACCGAGCCGTCCGCTCGCGCGAGTCGGCGCTCGTCCGCGACCATAGCGCGGAAGTGCTCGCGCCAGCTCCGCTCGCCCTCCACGGTCTTCCCCCAGTCCTCGCCGCCGGTGAGCAGCTCCGCCTCCACGCGCAGGCGCGCCACGATGTAGGTGGGCAGGTCGTGGTGGCGGGCGTTCCGGAAGCACCACAGGGCATCCCCGAGCGAGCGCATCGCCGTGAATCGCTTGCCCGAGTGCAGGCACAGCTCGAGGAGGCGCCACGAGCGGAAGATCCTCGGACGTAGCCAGACGAGGAAGACAAAGAACAACACGGAGACGGGGACGATCGCGGAGATCGGCCCCCAGTCGAACTCGTAGTAGCGCTTGAGGATGAGCCCGAGCCCGGCCCCCAGAAGGGTGAAGAGGCCGATGTGGTCGCGCGCATCCTTGATGCGGTCACGGAGCTGCTTCTCCGCCATGGGATCCTCCGCGCCGCGAGTGTAGCGCCCTGGGGGCGAGTCACCAACCACGGCCGCCAGGCTCTACGTTGAGGTTCGTAAGGCCGCGTCACCACGCGCCGTTCCGGTCATGATGACGCGATTGTGCGGCGAGGCTCTCGCTGGAGCTCGCCGAGAGCTGCCGCGGTGGTGGGCGGCCTGATCGACGGGCGCGGATGGCCTCGGCCGCGAGGACGAGCTCCCGCCGGGCGCCTGGTCCGTCGTAGCCGGGAAGCGAAGCCGGCCGGGAGCGCGCTACCCGGCGGTCGTCGAGTCGGCGGGCCCAGCGGGGCGAGGGGCCGAGCTCCCCGCCGCGCGGCTCACTGCGGGAACTTGTCGCGGAGCTTCTTCAGGTGCTGCCGGGCCACGTCCACCCACTCCTTCTCCGTGGCGACCGTGGACGCGATGCCGATGTAGCGATCCCACTGCGCGATGGCCTCCTTCGGGTCCAGCTTCTCGTAGGCCATGGCGAGGTTGTAGTGCGCCGCGGTGTGCTTCGGCTCGAGCTCGATCACTTTCTTGTACTCGCCGACGGCGTCCTTGTAGAGGCCCTTCTCCTCGTAGATCTCGCCGAGACCCATGCGAGCGTCGAGGAAGTACTGATCCAGCTCGATCGCCTTCTTGTAGGCGCTGACCGCCTCGTAGTAGAGCCCCTTCTCCGAGTAGTAGATCTTGCCCAGCGCGAACTGGACCCGGGCGTTCAGCGGGTCGAGCGAGAGCGCCTTCTGGTAGTGCGCGATGGCGGCCTCGTTCTCGCCCTTCGCGGCCTTGGCGTCCCCGAGCCCGACGTGCGCGTCCGCGTAGTGGGGCCGGATCGTGATCGCCCGCTGATAGGCCTCGATCGCCTGGTCGAACAGGCGTCGCGGGCTGGACATGAACAGGTCCCCGAGCGCCTTGAAGGGCTCCGGGATTCCGGCATCGACCTGGGTCGAGGCTCGGAACTGGGCCGCCGCCTTCCACCGGTTCCCGAGGACGAGGTGCACGGCCCCCAGGTGGTAATGGGCCAGGGCGAAGGTCGGGTCCACCTCGACCGCGCGCGCCAGCAGCTCCGCGGCTCCCTCGTTCCCCTCCTGGGTCCCGGTGAGCGCCGAGCGGCGGCCCTTGGCGAAGGCCTCGAGCGCCGTGAGGTTGGTCGTGGGCTTGGCCGCCGCCACCATGCGGTCCAGCTCGTCCGACTTGAGCCCGAGGCTGAGGGCCTTCGCGTACGACTGGATCAGCGTGGCCTGCGTCTCGATGAGCTTGTCGCTCGGGCCCTTGACCGGGTCGAGCGTCTGGGTCTGCCCCGTCTTCACGTCGAGCAGCCGGGGCGTGATCGTGATCCCGGCGTCGCTTCGCTGGTAGTCGCCGATGAAGACGAACTCGGCCTTGACGGCACGCCCGAGGGCGAGCGGGCTCCGATCGGGCGTCGCTTCCGCGGCAGGCGCCCGGGCGGCCTGCATGGCCCGGGCCCGATCGATCGGGAGGAGGGCCGGGGTGCCCTGGGCAGCCACGAAGAGCGTCTCGGCGATGGCCTCCCCGAACCAGGCGTCGGTCTCCGTCGACTGGTACGGCAAGATCAGCACCGGCCGCGTCTTCGCCCATGCGGTTCCGCCGAGGGACGCCAGGAGAGCGCAGCCCACGAGCAGCCCCACCATCGGGCCTCGCATCCGCTGGACCCGGGGTCCGGAGTGCCTTGCCATCGTCCTTACCTCCTTGCCCTCCACCACGCGAGCCGCGCGAGCGCGGGGCCGACCCGGCGCATCGCGATCTCCGGCACCAGCGCCACGGTCACGAGGCCCACCAGCCACGGCCACAGGTCGGTCGGGATCCGGGAGCGGCGCCGGTTCACCGTGAAGGCCTCCTTGGCGTCGCTCAGCGGTCCGCCTCCGGTCAGCTCGGTCACCTCCCGCAGGAAGCTCTCGTTGGCACCCAGCTCGCGGTACTCCTGCGCGTAGGGCACGACGGTGCCGACGATCTGCGAGCCGAAGCTCTGTTGCTCACGACGGGTCGTCAGGCCGGCCAGGTACACGCCCTCGTCCCGCGTCGGGAAGGTCCCGCGATACCGGCCGGGCGCGACCTGCTCGAGCTCTACCACCGACTGCCGCTTGTCGGGGTTGACCACGCCGAGCTGGCCGTCCAGGAAGTTGATGAACTCCCCCTTCGGATCGATCCCGTCGACGGTGACGACCGCCTGTCCGTCCCGCCGATCGACGTTGACCGTGGTGTCGCTCCGCGCGTTCGCCCGGAGCGTCCAGCGGACGACCTGCGCCCAGAACTTGTTGTAGTCGCGCCACCGGAGCCAGAGGATACCCCATTTCGCCTTGGCGTCGGCGGTGAAGGCCACCGACCGGCCGAGACCGTAGCGCCAGGCGGCCAGGAGGGGGTCCTCCTGGTGGGTCATGAGGATCTGGTCCGCGGTGCCCTTGACGCTGGTCGCGACGTAGCCGCCCAGGGGCGGCGCCTTCGACCAATCGATGTCCTGGATCGCCTCGTGGTGCGGCCCCGTCACGATCGGCTTGAAGGGCTGCTCGATCAGCGACGCCTTCGACGCCAGCTGCGTCTCGAGCGTGAAGATCCGCGGGACCGTGCTGGTCTCCTCGGTGAAGTAGAAGCGCCCGCGCCCCCACTTGGAGACGTCGCTCATCAGCTGGACGTCCGCGTCGGAGCCGATGGCGACTCCGGACACCGTGATCTTGTCCTTGACCATGCGGCGGATCAGGGCGGCGAAGTCCCCGCGCGTCATTTGCCCGTCGGACAGGAAGATGACGTGCTTGAGGAGGGCGTCGCGGTCGAAGAGCGCCCGGTAAGCCTCGCGCACCGCCGGGTAGCCGTCGGTTCCGCCTCCGGCCTTGATGGCCGAGATCTCGCGGTGGATCGCCTGCTTGTTCTTCGCCGGCTGGATGGGCACGTGCCACACGAACTCGGTGTCGAACGAGAGGACGCCGACCTCGTTCCGCTCGTCGAGGAGGTCGACGACCAGGTGGGCGGACTCCTTCGCGACCTCTAGCTTGTTGATCTTGTCGTTGTCCTTCATGCCCATCGCCATGGAGCCGGATCGGTCGATCACGAGCATGACCGCGAGGCTCGGGATCTCGACCTTCTGCTTCACCTCCATGGTGACCGGCAGGGCCTCCTCGACGGGCGTGCGGTAGAAGCCGCCGAGGCCGAAGCTCTCCTCTCCGCCGATCATGATCAGCCCGCCGCCCTGGTCCCGGACGTAGTCGCGGACGAGGGTCATCTGCTGGCGCGTCATCTTGAGCGAGGACACGTTCGACAGGATGACTCCGTCGTACTTCTCGAACGCGGCCATCGTCGAGGGCAGGCCCTCGGTACCGACGAGTCGCACGTCGATGTACTGGGACCGGAGGGCGTTCGCGAGGTTCTGCGCCTGCGCCTCCTCCTTGTCGACCAGGAGCACCTGCGGCTTGCCTCGCACCACGGTGATCCCGATCGCGCGGTTGTTCTCCTCGATGACGTCGCCCTCGACCTCGACCAGCGCCTGGTAGACGTGGACCCCGGCCTGCTCGAGCGACTGCCGGTACGTCAGGACGTTCTTCCCCGCGTTGAGGCGCACCACCTGCGAGCCGAGGAACTCGCCGTTCCGGTAGAGCGACAGCCGACCGCTCGCTTCCTTGACCGAGCTGACCACGGCCTTCGCGTAGAACGGCTCGCCGAACTTGACCTCGTTCGGCAGCAGGAGCTGCTCGACGACGACCTCCTGCGGGAACGTGAGCCCGACCGGCGAATAGTAGATCGGGATCCCGGCGTCCTTGGCCGCCTGCGCGGCCACCACGGCCTTCCCAGCGTTCTCACGTCCGTCCGACAGGACGATGATGCGGTTCGCCTCGCCGCGCGGCATCGACGTCTGGGCGAGCTGGATCGCCCGCGCGATGTTCGTGACCCGCCCGCCCGCCGGCGGCTGCGGGCGCGCGAAGGTCGGGGTCGGCCGGAGCGGCTCCGCCAGCTGGGGGTCCGCCCCGAAGGTGATGAGCCCCGCCCGGTCTCCGGCCTTCATGCTCTCGAGCGCCGTCGTGGCCCACCGGTAGGCGGTCTCCCGCGCGGCGAGGCTGACGCTGTCGGACATGTCCATCACGAAGAAGACGTTCTGTCGGTCGAGCCACCGGGTAAACTGGGGCTGGGTGAGCGCCCAGGCGAGCAGCGCGAGCGCAACGACCCGGCTCGCCAGCGCCCAGCGGTCCGACGGGCGCAGCGGCCAGGTCAGGCGCCCCGCGGTCTGGCGCCGCCAGTAGAGGAAGCCCTCGAACGCGAGCGTCAGGATCGCCAGGCCCAGGAGGAACGGCCACAGCTCGCGCTGATAGGTGAAGCTGTCCCCCGCCCCGCCCGCCGTCGGCGCCGGCGACACCGGCAAGGGCTGCGGCCGGATGTTCGATTCGACGCCGTCGAGAAGATTGACCGCGAACCGAACCTCCCGCTTGCCGCCGGTGGTCAGCGTGTAAAGCCCGACGCGGTCGGTCTGGGAGAACGACAGCGCGCCGCGCGTGATCTCGGCCTGCCGCGTCGCGCCGCTCGGGTCCCGCACCGTTCCCTCCTGGACGCCGTGCTCGACGGCCAAGAGGAAGGGCGACCCGGCGGTGACCATGAGATCCGAGCCCTCGAGGCCCACAGGCTGGAGCCACCGGAGGCTGTTCGCGAGGATCAGCGGAAACGCGACGCGCAGCGGGAGGTCCGTCTTGAAGAGGTCGAACCCGACGAACACCGCCTTCCGCTGCGGCTCCTCCAAGAGGAAGATGAGGGGGCCGCCCACGGCCTCGAGGAGCGTCTTCCCCGCCGCCAGGGGCCGCACGCGGAGGGCCTCCTCGACCGCCACCTTCGACAGATCGACGAACCGCATCACGGGGTGGGTCCGCACCCAGTCCAGCACGACGGGCTGCTCCATCGTGCCGAGGGACTCGATTGGGACGTCGCCGGGAGTCGAGTTGACGAGAACGAAGCGGCCGGCGCCGATCTTCGCGGGCGACGTGCCGTCCAGCACCACGACGTCGAAGGTGCCCATGCCCCCCGAGTACTCGCCGGGGGTCTTCGTCTCGAGAATCACCTGCGGATCCGTGCGGAGCGCCTTCTCCAGGAACAGGTTGCCGGCGCTGACCAGCAGGACCCGGAGCTTCCGGGGCTCCGGCACCACGGCCTGGACAACGTTGTCGGCGTCGAGGTCGTCCCGGACGTCGGCGATCGCCTTGACGACTGCCCCGCTCTGGAGAGTGAAGGGCACGATGACGTTCCGCTTCACCAGCGGGTCCAGCGCGATCGTCTGCTCGCTGATCTTCTGGTCGTCGACCGTGAGCGCGAGCGGGAAGGAGACGCGCTCGTCGGAGAAGTTAGTGACCGACAGGAACGCCTGGTAGTCGAACGCCCCGTAGTAGGCCTTGCGGACGGCGAACTGCGTGATGCCGACGTTCCGGGAGCCGCCCCCGACGGTGACCCAGCGCACCCGCGGATCGGGGAATTCCCGGACCTGCGCCGGGTCGAACGCGCCGTCGGTCAGCACGTGCACGCGCACCCGCGGATCGACGGGAGGCACCAGGGCCAGCGCCGTGCGGATCGCCTCGCTCAAGTGGTTCGGCTGATCGCGCGCCTCGAGGTCGAAGATGGCCCGCCGGGCACGGTCCCGGTCCCGGGTGAAGTTGAGCCGGATCGTCGGCTGGGACCCCGCTTCGATCACCATCAGCTCGGCGCCCTGGCCAGCGTCGGCGATCAGGCCGGCCGCCCGCTGCTGGGCCTCGCGCAGCCGGCTGGACCCAACGTCCCGCGCCTTCATCGAAGCCGAGGTGTCCATGACGAAGATCAGCCGCTCGGCCCCCTTCCCCTGGAGCGTGAGGGTCGGCCGGGCGAGGGCCCCGCACAGGAGCAGCAGCGCCAGGAGCTGGAGCAGCAGCAGGGGATCGAGCTGGAGGCGCTGGAACAGCGCCGACGCCTGCTGGTCTCGGAACACGGGCGACCACAAGAGGACCGAGGAGACCCGCCGCTGCTGGCGACGGACCTTGAGGAAATACAGGAGCAGCAGCGGGATCGCCAACCCCAGCAGCAGGAAGGCCCAGGGCTGCAGGAAGCTCACTGGAGCAGATTCCCCTTCAGCCGCCGAAGCAGGAGATCCTCGACGGGCATGTCGCTGACGACGCGCACGTAATCGAGCTCGTTGGCCCGGCAGAATCCCTCGATGCCCGAGATGAAGGTCCCCAGCTGGCGCTCGTAGCTCCGAAGCACCTCGGCGTCGATTGACACCTCGCGCACCTCTCCGGTCTCGGCGTCGACCAGCTCCAAGTCTCCGCCGAGCATGGGCCGCAGCTCGTCCGGTGACAGGAGGTGGAGCACGTGGATGTCGAAGCGCCGCTCCATCAGCGCCCGCAGCCCCGACGCGTATCCTGACGGGTCCAGGAAGTCGGAGATCACCACCGCCACCCCGGCGTCCCTCGCGCGCTGCGCGTACTGCCGGAGGGAGTCGTTGAACGCCGTGCCGCCGCCGGGTGTGAGGTTGGCGAGGAACTCCTGGATCGGAAGGAACTGGTTACGCCCGCGGGTGGGCAGCCATCCCTCGGCGACGCGGTCGCGGAACACCGCCACGCCCACGCGCTCGAGGTTCACGAAGCCGATGAACGCCAGCGCGGCGGCCAGGCGGACAGCGTACCGGAACTTGTTCGGCGTGCCGTAGTCCATGGACCCGCTCGCGTCGAGGAGGAGATGGATGCAGAGATCTTCCTCGTCGATGAAGACCTTCAGATAGAGCTTGTTGAGACGCGCGAACGCGTTCCAGTCGACGTAGCGCAGGTCGTCGCCGACTTCGTACGGCCGGTAGTCGGCGAACTCGACGCTGGAGCCGCGGCGCGGGCTCTTGCGCTCACCCTTCACCGCGCCGATGTGCGAGCGCTTCGAGACGAACCCCAGACGCTCGAGCTGCATGAGGAAGGCGTTCGAGAAGAAGCGCTCGGCAGCCGCGGCCGGCGCGGCGGCAGAAGCCGGACGGGCGAGGCGCGCCATCGAGTCAGCGTTCCTCGAGCGCCTGGAAGTAGTCCCGCACCTGACTGCGGTAGTCCAGCGGGATCGCCTCCTTCGCCAGGGCCTCCTCCATCATCTTGCGATACTGCGTCACGACGCTCATCGAGGGCAGCCGGGAGGGATTCTGGGCGCCCTTGCCCAGCATGTTCGTGTCGTAGGACTCGCGGCGACCCTTCCGCATCTGCCCCTCGACGCCGATGTCGAACGGGTTCTGGCCGAGCCGGTTCGTGGGATCACCGCGCCAGCCGGGATTCGTGCCCTTGCCGGGAAGCGACCCCTGCCCCTCGCCGAAGTCGGGCTCATCCTCGCCGGGCCGGCCCGAACCGCCCCGCTCGTCGCGGCCACGCCCGCGCTGGCCGCTCTGAAGGCCCTTGGCGCCGCGATCCCGCTCCTCCTGCGCCCGCATCTTCTGGAGGGCCCGCTCCATCGCCTCCATCGCCTTGTCCATCTGGCCCCGATCGAGCGCCTCGGCGCCCTCCATCATCTCCTGGCCCCAGTCGCCCTCACCGCCCCCTCCGCTGCCGGGGCGGCGGCCCATCCGGTTCATCTCGTCGAGGAGCTGGCGCAGCTTCTCCGGCGTCATCTGGCGGGGGTCGATGCCCGAGAGCAGGCTCCGTGACTTGCGGAACATGACCTTGTACTGGCTCTGCGTGAAGTCCCGCTGGAGGTCCGGCAGGCTGTCGACCCGCTCGAGGAGCCGGATGCGGTCGTCGCCCTGTTTCAGGAAGCTCGAGAAATCCGGCCGCTTGGTGGCGACGTTCGTGTCCTTGAAGGCCGCGGCCAGGTCGCCCTTCGCGTGCTCCCGGCTCTCCGGGTTCGGGCGCGTCTGGTAGTCGCGGTCCTGCATCTCCACCCGCTCGACCTGCTCGACCTTCTTCGGCGTAGGGCGCTCGATGGCCTGCTGCGGGCCGGTGGCCTCGGGCTTCTTCTCCTCCTCCGTCGCCGGCGTGAACGAGGGCATGGAGACGTCGGGGATCGGAACCGGCGGCAGGTAGGGAAGAACGGCCAGCGCGAGCACCGGCGCCGGAAGGAGCTTCACCTCCCGCGGCCAACGCCACGGCACCGCCCGCGGGAGGGCGATCTGCCCGGCGTGCCTCTCGGCGTCCGCGATCGCCGCGTCGGCCAGCGCGCCCCGTTCCGGGCGCCCGAGCAGATCGTGGGCGGTCGCGAGCCGATCCTTCAGGTCGAACGCGCGATCGGCCAGGCCGAGCGCGTCGACGGGGGGGACCCTGAGGAGGGCGCCGTACAGAACGCCCAGCAGCGCGCCTCCGAGACCCAGCCCTCCGGCCACCCACAGGGCCCACGGCCCCATCAGCGCCCGGAGCGCGACCGGCACGACCGCTAGGCACAGCCCCCACGCCAGACCGCGCACGCCGTAGAACACGGCACGACGCTGGCGTATCAGCCGGGTCAGGCGAGAGATTGCGAGGCCGAGGGCTCCGCCATGTGCCATGGGCGTCTCCTTGGAGCGCGGGCTAACGGAGGAACACCTCCTTGCCTTCGCGAGACGATGCCTCGACGGCCTCGAGCACCTCGGACAACAGGCGGTCGGCCTCGATTCCCTCGGCTTCTCCCTCGAAGTTCAGGATGACGCGGTGGCGGAGGACGGGCAGCGCGATCGACTTGACATCGTCGACGCTCACCGCGAAGCGGCCGGCCCGGAGCGCGAGCACCTTGGCCCCGAGGACCAGGGCCTGCGCCGCCCGGGGGCTCGCCCCGTACCGGATGTAGCGCCGGGTGATGTCCGGCGCGTCCTCCCACTGGGGATGGGTGGCCATCACGAGCGTGGCGGCGAACTGCCGGACGTGGGCCGCGATCGGGACCTCGCGCACCAGCTCGCGAGCGGCGAGCGTCTCGGCGCCCGTCATCACGCGCTCGACGGACGGATCGTGCGAGGTCGTGGTTCGGTCAATGATCTCGTTCAGCTGCTCGAGCGCCGGGTAGCGCACCCGCAGCTTGAACAGGAAGCGGTCGAGCTGCGCCTCGGGGAGTGGATACGTCCCCTCCATCTCGATCGGATTCTGGGTCGCCAGCACGAAGAAGGGGGGCGGCAGCCGGTGCGTGACGCCCGACACCGTCGCGCTCGACTCCTGCATCGCCTCGAGGAGCGCGGACTGCGTCTTGGGGGTGGCCCGGTTGACCTCGTCGGCGAGCAGGATGTGAGCGAAGACGGGACCCCGCTCGAACTGGAAGTGCCGCCGCCCGTCCGCGTCCTCGACGATGATGTTCGTGCCGATGATGTCGGCCGGCATCAGGTCGGGCGTGAACTGGATGCGCGAGAAGGAGAGATCGAGGCAGCCGGCCAGGGTCCGGACGAGCAAGGTCTTCCCCAGTCCGGGGACGCCTTCGAGGAGCACGTGCCCGCCCGCGAAGAGCGCGACGAGGACCTGGTCCACGATCTCGTCGTGGCCGACGATGACCTTGTGAACCTCGCGCTCGAGTTGCCCGTAGCTCTTGACGAAGGCCTCTACCCGTTCCCCGGCCATTCTCACCCTCCGGTCGATCGAGTCGGTCCGAGCGTCAGATACGTAGGCCCATTATAGGCCGGGCGGTCAAGCCGGCAACCGGTTTGTGCGGTGCGAGGGGCGTCGCCGAGCCGTCGTAATGCGCATCGCCCCGATCGCGGCGCGTGTCGCCATCCACAAAGCCCTTTCCGCGTCCGGTCAGACCCCGACGAGGGCGCGAGCATTCGCCGCGCGCCGGGCCTGCCGCGATGGTCTCGGCGACACCGCCGGCCACCGCGGACGTCGGGTCTCACGGATCGAGGACGATCCGCGCGTCGACGATCGTCGCACCGCCTCCGGCGGATCCGACGATCACCGGGTTCAGGTCGAGGGCGGCGAGGCGTGGCCCGAGGCCGGCCGCCAGCGCCGCGGCCCGCGTCACGGTGTCCACCAGGCCCGCGCGGTCTCTGGACAGACCACCGCGGAAGCCCTCGAGGAGCGCATGGAGCGCGCGGCATTCGCGGATCAGGCCCTCCGCAATGCCCTCGTCGCAGGGAGCCGGCGCCATGGCCCGCTCGCCGTAGAGCTCGGCGTGCACGCCACCCGGCGCGACCATCACGAACGGGCCCAGCTCGGCGTCCCGCACGGCGCCGACCAGCACCTCGAGCCCGTCGACCATCGGCTGAACCAGGCACGCCTCGCCGAGCGGTCGGAGCGCCCGGACCGCGGCGAGCAGCTCCTCCGGCGTCGAGACGCCGAGCCGCACGCCTCCGACCTCGGTGCGGTGGAGCGGGCCGAGCGCCTTGACCGCCACCGGATAGCGAAGACCCGGCGCCGCCGCCCGGGCCTCGTCGGCATCCCGGACGATCACCTCCGGCGCCACCGGGAGGCCGGCCGCGACCAGCAGGGCGCGAACCGAGGCCCAGGGCACCGGCCCCGCGCTCTCCGGCGCCTCGACCGGCGAGACGGCCGGCGCGCGCCGCGGCGGCCGGGCCCGGACGGACCGAAAGGCGAGCGCGGCGCCGAGCGCCGCGGCGCAGCTCGAGACCGTGGCGAAGAGCGGCACCCCCGCGTCGTCGAGCGCCCGGAGTCCCTTGCGGACGAGCCTCCCTCCCGGCCAGCAGACGACGACCGGCTTCGCCGCGCCGCGCGCGGCTTTGATGACGTGCTGGGCCCGGACCGCGCCCCCACCTGCCGTCGCCAGCGTCAGCGGCACGAGGACGACGTCGATCCCCGGATCCCGGGCGACCGCGGCGAGCACCTCGCCGAACGTCTCGTCGGGCAGCCCCGCGGTGATGTCGAGCGGGTTCGTGACGGTGACGTAGGGCGGGAGCAGCCCCCCCACGCGTCGCGCGGTCTCGTCGGCCAGCGGGGCGAACGCGAAGCCCCGGGGCTCTAGCGCATCCGCGAGCGCCACCGCCACGCCGCCCGAGGAGGTCACCATGGCCATGCGCGGTCCGCCGAGCGCCGGCTCCCGCGCGAGGTGCGCGGCCGTCTCGACGAGATGGTCGAGCTCGGTCACCTCGAGGAGGCCCACGGCGTGCGCCCAGGCGCGCCACGCGTCGCGTCCGCCGGCCAGGGAGCCCGTGTGGGAGCGAGCGGCGCGCGAGCCGACCGCGGAAGCCCCGAGCTTGAGCGCGACGATCGCGATGCCGCGAGCCGCGGCCCGCTCGACGGCGGCCGCCACGCGGCCGGGCTCCCGCACCTGCTCCACCAGGCAGGCAATCGCGCGGGCCCGGCCGTCGTCGACGAGCCACTCGAGATAGTCCGCGAGCGAGAGGTCCGCCTCGTTGCCGGTCGAGACGAACAGGCCCACGCCGATACCGCGGGCGGCCGCGCGGTCGAGGAGGCAGCCGCCGAGCCCGCCTGATTGCGAGAGCAGCGCCACCGGGCCCGGCACGAGCGCCTCGAGCTTGCCGACGGTCGAGAACGTCAGCGCCACGCGGTCCCAGCCGTTGACGAACCCCACCGTGTTCGGTCCCAGGAGTCGCACGCCCACCCGTCGCGCGCTCTCGACCAAGCGCGCCTGCTCTCCGGCTCCGGATTCCCCCGTCTCGGCGAACCCGGCGCCCAGGATCACGGCGAACGGAACACGAGCGCGGCCGCACGCGGCGAGCGCGCCCGCGGCCTGGGCCGCCGGCAGGCCGATCCAGGCGACGTCCGGAGGCTCCGGCAAGGCGTCGACGCTCGGATAGGCGGGAAGGTCGCCGATGGTCTGATGACTGGGGTTCACCGGATAGATCCGGCCCGGATAGCCGTGACGCCGGAGAAAGTGGAAGGGGCGGGCGCCCGGACGGGAGAGATCGCCGGGGACGCCGACCAGCGCGATCGACCGCGGCGCGAACAGTCGCCCGAGGCTCGCGGGCTCGCGCCCCGCCGCGGCCGCCCCCGGCGCCGTCATGGCGGACACCTTAGCCCGAACTCGCACGCTCCCCAAGGGGCCGGCCCGGCCGCCCTCGCGATTCACCGTCGAGGATCCCCTGCACGCGCCGCCCCCCGCATTGCGCCCGGTGTGACGCGATCGCATAATGCGGCGGCGTGAAAATCCTGGTGACGGGCGGCGCGGGCTTCATCGGCTCCCACGTCGTGGATCGCTGCATCGAGGCGGGTCACGCGGTAGCCGCGGTGGACGACCTCAGCACGGGGCGCCGTGACAACGTCAACGCCGCGGCGCGCCTGCACGTGGCGGACATCCGCGGCCCGGCACTCGACGACGTCTTCCGCACCGAGGCGCCCGAGGCGGTGATTCACCTCGCCGCCCAGGCCTCGGTCAGCCGGTCTGTCGCGAATCCCCGGCTCGACGCCGACATCAACGTCCTGGGCTCGATCAATCTCCTCGAGTGCGCCCGCCGGGCGGGAGCGCGGCGGGTCGTCTACGTGTCGACCGGCGGCGCGGCTTATGGCGACACCGACGTGATCCCGACGCCCGAGGAGCATCCCACGCGGCCCATGTCACCGTACGGCGTGTCGAAGGTCGCCGCGGAGCTGTACCTCTCCTGCTGGGGGGCGCTCCACGGGACCGGCGGCGTCGTCCTGCGGCTCGCCAATATCTACGGACCTCGTCAGGACCCGCACGGCGAGGCCGGCGTGGTCGCCATCTTCACGGACCGCCTCCTCCGGAGGGAGCCGTGCATCATCAACGGCGACGGTCTACAGACACGCGACTACGTGTACGTGGGCGACGTGGCCGAAGCGGCCCTGCAGGCGCTCGAGCGGCCCGAGGTGACGGGCCCCGTCAACATCGGGACCGGCGTCGAGACCACGGTCATCACCCTCTTCGAGACGCTGCGCGCGGCGTTCGGCGGCGAGGGCGAGGTCCGGCACGGGCCGGCGCGGCCCGGCGAGCAGCGCCGGAGCCTCCTGGACGCCTCACGCGCGCGGCGGGTGCTGGGGTGGGCGCCCCGCGTGGCGCTCGACGAGGGCCTACGCCGGACGGTCGCGTCGGTCCGCGCCCACAGCTAGCTCAGGGCTCACGCGGCCGATCGACCAAGCTGAGCGGTGGGGCGCTCGTCAGCCCTCACGGGGCCCGTCTCGGCTCTTTCGTAGCGTTCGAACGCTCGCCACTATCCCAACCGCCACGTAGGCAAGCATGTAGACGCCGAACACTTTGATCACTGTCGCCCAGGCAAACCCCAGCATCGGTAAACACGAGCGCAGTCGTCATGCCGAGGCTCGCCAGCAACTGACCCCTGACCCGGAGCCAGAAGGCCGTGGGTTGAGAGGCACGATCCATAGGCCCGGCCAGTGAATGAACCACTCCACTCCTGACGGCATGAATCGCGGAGCATGAATACCAGGCAATGAACGGCCCGACGACGAGCACTACGACAAGAGTGCCCCGCGCGCCTACCGCGGATCCTCCCGGAGACCTAAGGCGTACTCGCCCACCAGGACGCGGTGGATGTCGTTCACCCCCTCCACGACCTGGAGGAACTTCGCGTCCCGGAGGAACCGGCCCACGACGTACTCCTCCGACGCGCCGTACGCGCCGTGGATCTGAACGGCGTCCGAGGCGGCGCGGAAGGCCATCTCCGAGGCGTAGAGCTTCGCAATAGACGACTCGCGCCGCGCCCGGCGCACGCCCTGCGCCTTCAGCCAGGCCAGCCGATACGTGAGGTACCGGGCCGACTCGATCCCGAGCACCATGTCGGCGATCTTCGCCTGGACGAGCTGGTAGCGCGCGATCGGCTGCCCCTGCACGACGCGCTGCCGCGCGTACCCCACCGACGCGTCGAGGCAGCCCTGGGCGAGCCCGACCGCCCGGCACGCCACGGAGAGGCGCCCGTTCTCGACGGCGCAGAGGGCGACCCGAAGGCCCTCGCCTTCCCGGCCCACCAGGTTCGCCGCCGGCACCCGGCAGTCCTCGAAGACCAGCTCGCCCACCTGGGCGGGCCGGAACGCGAGCTTGTTCCGGATCGGCCGCTCGCTGAAGCCCGGGAACCCGCGCTCCACGACGAAGGCGCAGACTCCCTTGGCGCCCTTCGCGCGGTCGAGCGTCGCGAAGGTGAGGTACCACTCGGCCAGCCCCACGCCGGAGATCCAGATCTTCGCGCCGTTCAGGATGTACTCGTCGCCGCGGCGGACGGCGGTGGTCTCCATGGCCGCGACGTCGGTCCCCGAGTGGGGCTCCGTCACCGCCGTGCCCGCGAAGGTCTCGCCGCGGGCGAGCGGGACGAGATAGCGCTGCTTCTGCGCCTCGGTCCCGAACTGGAGGAGCCCCGATCCCACCAGCCCCGCGGCCCGCCCCATCGCGGAGCCCATGTGGATGCAGACGCGCGACATCTCCTCGATCCCGAGCGCCATCGTGAGGTGGTCGATGCCGGGGCCGCCGTAGGCCTCGGGGATCGTGCCGCCCAGGAACCCGAGCGGCGCCATCTTCTTCACGATCTCGACCGGGTAGCGCTCCTCACGGTCGTAGTCGGCCACGTGCGGCGCGACTTCTTGCCGCGCGAACTCCCGGACGAGCGCCCGGTAGCGCTCTTGCTCCTCGGTCAGGCCGAAGTCCACGTGTGCCTCCGGGTCAGTGCGAGTGACGGGAGAGCGCCAACGCGCGGAGCCGGTCGGTCAGCTCGCGGGCGCTCTTCAGCTCGCCGACGCGCCGGCAGAGCTCCCAGGCCGCCCCGGCGCCCGTCGTCCCGAGATCCCCGGCCGCCAGCCCGACGAACTTCGCCTGGAGGGCGGCCTCCGGATACGGGCGATCGAACTCCCCGGACGGCTGATCAACTTGCCGCGCGAGCACGCGCCCGTCCGCGAGGCGGACCTCCACCCGGGCGGGCCGGAGGCGCGGCGTGAGCGCGGTGAGCGCGGGATCCTCCACGACCTCCACCCTCCGGGCGAGGGCGCGCACGCGCGCGTCCGAGAGGGCCGGCTCCCGGAAGGCCTCGACTCCGCAGTCGTCCCACTTCCCCAGGACGAGACGCACGGCGAGCGAGTACGGAATCGAGAACTTGGCGCCGAGGGCTCCGCTCGGGTCGCGCTCGCTCATGGTCGCGCCGAGGGCCGAGGTTGCGACGCGGATCGACGCGATCCGGTCCGGCGCGACCGGCGTCTCGGCCAGCATCTCCTCGATCGCCTCGACAGCCGGGTGGTTGTAGCGGCAGCAGGCGTAGCGCTTGAAGTAGTTGCGGGAGATCTCGAACCGCTCGCCCAGGCCGTCCAGGATCCCCGCCGCGTCGAAGCTCGAGCCGCTGATCCGCCCGAAGATCTCGCTCAGCATGTCCGGCAGCGGCGTGATCCCGGCGACTGCAAGGTCGGCGGCCAGCCAGCCGTTGGCGCCCGCGAGGCCCGCGTAGGCGTTCCGCACGGTCGCCCCGCCGAGCGCAGTGCGCCAGGACGTGCCGAGCGTCAGGCCGGCCGCGACGCCGAGCGCCTGGGCGGTGACGCCCTCGTCGAGCTCCCGCAGGCGGGCGACGGCCGCCGCCGCTCCCACGGCGCCGTGGACCCCGTGCATGTGCATCCCCGGCCGGATCGGCGCCCCCCCGCCCAGCCGCGCCGCCACGTCGTACCCGACCACCAGCGCCGAGATGAGGGCGCTGCCCGGCCGGCCGAGCCGCTCCGCCTCGGTCAGCGCTGCCGGAAGCACGTGGATCCCGGGGTGGCCGCGGGCGAATCGGTTGCCCTCGTCGAGCTCGAGCATGGTGCCGGCGAGGCCGTTGGCCGTGATCGCCCACCACGGCTCGACGCGGGGGAAACCCTCTCCCAGAACCGTCGCGGGTCCGGCCGCGCGCTCGGCGGCGGCGTGAAGCCGCCGGATCTCCGCTTCCCGGGCACCCCCGAGAATGGCGCCGACGGTGTCGGCGACGACCAGCGCCGCATGGTCGCGCGTCGCGGCGGGGACGGCGTCGTGATGCAGGCTCGCCACGAAGCGGGCGAGCCCGCCGAGAACCGGCTCCATGCGAGATCCGTCGACGGCCGCGCTCAGCGCCGCGCGGCCTGGAAGGGAAGCGGCTCGCGACCGGCGAACGGGTTCTGGCCCGGGGGCCACGTCTCCCGGGGCTTCTCGTACGTGACCTCTAGCATGTGGCCGTCGGGATCCTCGAAGTACACGGACAGGTTGGCCCCGTGGTCCGTGGTCGCGCGGACCGCCACCCCCCGGGCGAGGAGCGAGTTGTGGAAAGCCTCGAGGTCCTCCACCCGCTCCACCTGCCAGGCGACGTGGAACAGCCCGACCTGCTTCGGCGCCTGGGACGGCGCGTCGTGCCCCACCTTCCAGAGGCCCAGGTCGTGCGAGTCCCCGCTCCCGGGCACGGAGAAGAAGACCATCCGGCCCGGCAGCCGCCCCGTCACGACGAGGCCGAGGACCCCCGTGTAGAACGCCTCGGAGCGCTCCAGATCGCGCACCTTGAGGACCACGTGGCCGAGCTTCTTGAGCGCCATGGCGGTGGCCTCCCCTCGAGGGCCCATGATAGCGGAGTTCGGGGGACCGCTCCAACCGGCGGGTCCTCCCCCCGCGCCCGCCGGCGGCTCCGATCCTCACGCCCCGGCAACGATCGACCGGCGGGAGCCGTCTCAGGAGTGTGGCCTGCGACGGCCGGCGGCGGGGCCGACCGGCGTCTTGCCTCGGGGGTCCCGTGTTACGATCAGAGCGGCCTGGACGATGCGGTGCCGGGCCGGAGGAGAGCGACCGAGCGTGGAACTCATCCCCCACGTGGCGCGCTGCGACGAGTGCGTCGACCTCATCGTGGACTACCTGGAAGGGGAGCTACCCCCCGAGCGCGCCAGGGCTCTCGAGATCCACCTCGACCTCTGTCCACCCTGCGTAGCGTTCGTCAACACCTACCGGGGCACGGTCAACATCGCCCGCACGCTTCAGGCCGACGACATCCCGCCCGAGGTCACTCAGCGCCTCATCGAGTTCCTCCACAAGGAGAAGGAAGCGCCCCACCGGCGCCCCGATTGACGCCTCAGCGGCCGGCCTCACATACTCGGGGGCCAGAGACGCGCTAACGCGTCGGTCACCCTCGCTGCGGAGGTCGCCGAATGCCCCCCGGGATGCGCTTCGGGCTGTGCACCGATCAGAACCTCCCGTTCCCCACCCTCGTGGAGCGCTGGCAGCACTTCGAGCGGCTCGGCTTCGACAGCGCGTGGGACTGCGATCACTTCAACCAGCCCAGCCGGCCGACGGGGCCGTACTACGAGGGCTGGACGGTCCTCGCGGCGCTCGCGGCCCGGACGTCGCGTATCCGGATAGGCGTCCTCGTGAGCAGCAACACGTTCCGACACCCGGGGCTCCTCGCCCATGAGGCCATGACCGTCGACCACGTCTCGAACGGCCGCCTCGAGCTCGGGCTCGGCGCCGGGTGGTTCGTCCCCGAGCATGACCAGTTCGGCATCCCGCTCCCGCCGCCCGGGGAGCTCGTCGGTCGTTTCCACGAGGCCGTCCAGATCGTCGACGGGCTCCTGCGCCACGGCCAGATCACCTTCGCCGGAAAGTACTATCGGCTGACGAACGCCCATGTCCGCCCGAGCCCCATCCAGCGGCCACGACCGCCGCTGACGCTCGGAGCCCACAAATCGCGCATGCTCCGGATCTGCGCAGAGTACGCGGACGCCTGGAACTCGTTCGGCACCGTCGAGGAGATGCGAGAGCGCAACCGGATCCTCGACGACCACTGCAGGGCCATCGGCCGGGATCCGGGAACCATCTGGCGGTCGTTCTACGGCTGGGCGTCCAAGATGAAGGAGCAAGGGCTCGCCGACCCGTGGTCGAGCGTGGGCGCCTTCGAGGAGATGGTGGGACGCTACGGCGAGGCCGGGGTCAACGAGTTCATCGTCGACGCGCCCGGTCCGGAGCAGTTCCCGGTCCTGGAGCGCGTCGCCGCCGATGTCATCCCGCGTCTCCGCAGCCCAAGGTGAGCCGGGTCCAGCCCGGACCGCCCAAGGCAGGTCCCGTGTGAGACACGCGGGCATCCTGCTCTGGATGGCGGCCCTGGCGTCGGCTCTCCTCGCCGGGTCCCCTGCCCGGGCCGCGGACCCGGCGGAGACCCTTCGGCTGACGCGGCTCACCGGGAGCGAGCCGGGCGCCACCTTCAGCGTGGGCGCGCCGGACGGAGGCACCCTCGCGCTCGCCGACCTCCGGGGCAAGCTCGTGTTGCTGAACTTCTGGGCCACGTGGTGCGAGCCCTGCCTGGAGGAGATGCCCGCCATGGAGCGCGTGGCGCGCGCCTATCGCGAGCGGGGCCTCGTGGTGCTGGCCGTCTCTGTGGACCGCGAGGGCGCGTCGGTCGTGAAGACGTTCCTCAAGCGTCACGGGCTCACGTTCGCGGTCGGGCTGGACTCGCAGCAGACGGTGGCACGGCTCTACCGCGTCTGGGCCCTCCCCTCGACCGTCATCCTCAGCCGGAAGGGCGTGCCCCTGTTCTCTGTCCAGGGAGCGCGCGAGTGGGACAGTGCCGCAGGCCATGCCTTTTTCGAGGCGCTCCTGAAGCAGGACTCCTGAGCGCCCCAGCGGGGCGTCCGCCCTCGTGCCTTCCGATGGAAGTGTCCACGCTCCATCGTGAACAACGATTTACATCCATCGAGAATCCCGAATGACCTGCTCGCCGTCTCAGGGTCAGGCGGTAGACCGCAACCAGGAGGACCACCGGCATGGAGCGACGCGAGTTCCTCAGGACGACGGCTCTCACGTCCGCGGCGGCGAGCTTCGCGAGGCTCCCGGCTGTCTGGGCCAGCTCGACGACGGACGCCCACCAGTGGCGCGCCTTCGAAGTCACCACGCGCGTGGAGATCCTCAACGCCACGGGGGTGACCCGCGCTTGGGTGCCGCTCCCGCTCGGCGAGAGCACGGACTATCAAAAGACCCTGGGACGGACGTGGAGCGGGAACGCGACGAGCGCGCAGGTCGCCACTGACCCGCGGTACGGAGCCGGCTATGTCGTCGCCGCGTGGCCGGAAGGCATGTCGGGCCCCGTCCTGGAGGTCGTGAGCCGGATCGCCACGCGCGACCGCCAGGTCAACGTGAGCGACCCCGCCACCGGCGCCGCCGAGGACCCGGCCGTGCTCCGGCGGTACCTGGAGGCGTCAGAGCTCATCCCCACGGACGGCATCGTCGAGGCGACGGCCCGAGAGATCACGAAGACGGCCAAGAGCGACGGCGAGAAGGCCCGCGCGCTCTACGAGTGGATCGTCGACAACACGTTCCGTGACCCGAAGGTCAAGGGGTGCGGGCTCGGCGACATCCAGACGATGCTCGAGACCAAGAACCTCGGCGGGAAGTGTGCCGACCTGAACGCGCTCTTCGTCGGTTTCGCCCGGTCGGTGGGAATCCCCGCGCGCGATGTCTACGGCGTCCGCGTCGCCGACTCCGCGAGCTTCAAGTGCCTGGGCAAGAGCGGCGACATCACGAAGGCGCAGCACTGCCGGGCCGAGTTCTATCTCACCGGCCGCGGCTGGGTCCCGGTGGATCCCGCCGACGTGCGCAAGGTCGTTCTCGAGGAGAGGCCGGGCGGGCTCCCGCTCGACGATCCCCAGGTCCAGAGGGCGCGGGCCAAGCTCTTCGGCGCCTGGGAGATGAACTGGATGGCGTACAACTACGCCCACGACGTGAAGCTGCCGGGCTCGCCAGGGGCGCCGGTGCCCTTCCTCATGTACCCGCAGGCGGAGACCGGCGACACTCGGCGGGACAGCCTCGATCCCGATCAGTTCCGCTACACGATCAAGTCGCGCGAGATCGCGCTGTAGCGTTTCGCCTGCCGGCGGCGCGACCCGCCTCCGGCGGCGTCGGACTTCGCGGCGCGGTGCCGCCACCCGGGAGGCCCGCTGCGCGCCCGCCGCCGGCGGGACGGGTGCCTAGACTAGGTAGCGGTCTCCAGAAAGTCCAGGAACGCCCGGCAGAGCGGGGAGCGCGACCGGCTCGCGTGGGTGACGACGTAAAAGTGCCGCGTCACCGCGAGATCCTTGATCTTCACGCAGGCCAGGAGCCCGTGCCGGCACTCGTCCGCGGTCGCCCGGCTCGACATCACGGACACGCCGACGCCGGCCTTGACCGCCTGCTTGATTGCGCTGGTCGAGCCCATCTCCGCAATCACCTGCATCTCGCCCAGGCTGTGCCCCGCCGCCTCCAGCGCGCGCTCGAGCGCCTGGCGCGAGCCCGATCCCGGCTCGCGCACGATGAGCGGCTCGGCCCGGAGCTCGTCGACGGTAGCCTCGGGGCGGCCGCTCCAGGAATGGCCCGGCGGGACGACGATGACCAGCTCGTCCGGCATGAGCGCCCGGGCCTCGAGCCCGCGGTTGCCCGGGTCGGCCCCGACGACGCCCGCGTCGACCTGGCCGTCCAGGACGGCCTGGACGATCCCCCGCGTGTCCGAGATCTGGAGCGTGATGGCGACGCGGGGATGCCGCTCGCGGAAGCGGCCGATCACGGCCGGGAGCACGTACTCGCCCGGGATCGTGCTGGCGCCCACGAGCAGGGTGCCGGTGACCTGCCCGAGGAACTGGTCGAGCGCCTGGCGCGCCTCGGTGCGGAGCGCGAGCATCTGCTTCGCGTAGCCGTAGAGGAGCTCCCCCGCCCGGGTGGGCACTGTCTCGCGGCTCAGCCGGTCGAAGAGCCGGGTGCGCAGCTCCTCCTCGAGGAGCCGCACGTGCTCGCTCACGGTGGACTGCGTCAGCCGGAGGGCCGAAGCGGTCCGGGAGAAGCTCCGGAGCTCGTACACGCCGGCGAACACCTCGAGCTGGCGGAGGTCCATGTCCTCGGCGTCAGGACTCCGCTCCGAGCGCCCGCGCCTCATCGTGGAAGCGCTGAACGTTCCGGAGCTTGACGCCCTCGTAGCCGCGGACGAGGTCGGGCAGGCGCGCGATCCGCACGGCGCGCTCGTGGCGCTCCGGCGCGAGGTCCCGGAGCGCGCGCTCCACCATGCCTCGGTACTCGCCAACGAGCGCCCGCTCGACCCGCCGGACCCGCGCGAGGCCGAACGGGTCGAGCGCGGTGCCCCGGAGGCGGCGGAGCGCGACCAGCAGTCGGAACACCGGCTCGATCCACGTCCCGAGGGAGAGCTTTCGTTTCAAGCCCAGCGCCCGGAGGATCGGCGGGTGGATCTGGTAGCGCACCTTAGCCTCGCCCATCTCCGCCTGGATGGACGCGCGCACCTCCGGGCGGAGGTGGAGCCGGGCCACCTCGTACTCGTCCTTGTACGCCATGAGCTTGTAGAGGTGGCGCGCCACCGCCTCGGCGAGCCGCGTCTCGCCCGGCACCGCCGCCCGCTCCCCCTCGGCGACGATCCGGACGAAGTCGGCGTAGCGCCGCGCGTAGCCCAGGTCCTGGTAGGCGATCAGCTCGGGGACCCGGACCTCGAGCAGCCGCCGGAGCTCGCCGCCGGCCCCCATGGAGTCGACGAGGGCCCGCGCCTCGGGCACGAGCTCCCCGCGCACCGCGACCGCGCCGGCGCGGTGTCGCTCGACCGTCTCGACCCAGGCGGGATCCGCGACCAGGAGCCGGCCCACGCGGAACGCCTGCGTGTTCATCTCCACCTGGATGCCGTTGATCTGGATGGCCTCCTCGATCGCCGAGGCCCGCACCGGGATCGCCCCCGCCTGGTAGGCCGCGCCCAGCAGGATCATGTTGGCGGCCATGTGGTCGCCGAAGAGCGCCTCGCCGAGGCCGAGAGCGTCGACGAAGACGTTCTCGTCCTTCCGGGTCACCCGGTTGATCGAGGCAAGGAGGCCACCGGGATCGGGGAAGGCGACGTCGGGCGAGGCCACCATCGCGCCGGTCGGGATCTGGGCGGTGGACACGACGGCGATCGTGAGATCGGGCCGGGCCCGCAGGAGGTTCGGAGGGGAGGTCGCGACGAGCAGGTCGAAGCCCAGGTACAGGTCGGCCTCGGCGACGCCGACCTTGCCGGCGATGTCGGCCGCGGTCTCTCCGATGCGGAGGTGCGACACCACCGGCCCGCCCTTCTGGCTGAGCCCGGTCTGGTCGAGGCCCGCGACGTGCTTGCCGTCGAGGAGCGCCGCGGTCCCGAGGACCTGGTTCACCGTCACGACGCCCGAGCCCCCGATTCCCATGAGGAACAGGCTCGCCCTCCGTCGGACGCGAAGCTCGGGCTCGGGCAGGCTCCGATCTACCGCGTAGCGCTTCCGCGCCTTCGGACGCGAACCTCCCGCCGGCACGACGGTGAGGAAGGACGGACAGTCCCCGCGGAGGCACGAGTAGTCCTTGTTGCACGACGACTGGTGGATCTGGGTCTTGCGGCCGAACTCCGTCTCCACGGGCTGGACGGAGAGGCAGTTCGACTTGACGCCGCAGTCCCCGCACCCCTCGCAGACCAGCTCGTTGATGACCACGCGCATCGCGGGATCGGGAAGTTTGCCGCGCTTCCGGAGGCGCCGCTTCTCGGCGGCGCAGCGCTGGTCGTAGATGAGGGCCGTGACCCCGGGCGCTTCCCGCAGGGTCCGCTGGGCCTCGTCCAGGCGGTCCCGGTGCCAGACCTGGACGCCGGGCGCCCAGCGCGCGTCGGCCGGGTACTTCTCCAGCTCGTCGGTGAGCACCAGGATCTGCCCCACACCCTCCGCGTCGAGGAGACGGGTGAGCGTCGGCACGGGCACCGCCCCCGCCGCGTCCTGGCCGCCGGTCATCGCCACCGCGGAGTTGTAGAGGATCTTGTACGTCACATGCGTGCCCGCGGCGACCGCCTGGCGGATGGCGAGAGACCCGGAGTGGAAGAGCGTGCCGTCGCCCAGCTGCTGGAACAGGTGCGGCACGTCGACGAATGGCGCGAGACCGACCCACTGGGCGCCTTCGCCGCCCATCTGGGTGATGCCGATCACGCTGCGCCCCATGTTTAGGGCGAGACCGTGGCAGCCGATGCCCGCCGCGGCCATGGAGCCCTCCGGCACGACGGTCGACCGGTTGTGGGGGCATCCCGAGCAGAAGTAGGGCGGGCGCGCCAGCGTGATCGAGATCGGCCGCTCGCGCGCCGCCTCGATGGCCGCCACGCGCGCCCGGACCGAGTCGAGGGCGACCCGGTGCTCGAGACGACGGGCGACCACGCGGGCGACGACGTCGGCGTCGAGCTCGCTGTCCGCGGGAACGAGGACCTGGCCGGCCTCGTCGCGCTTGCCCACGATGCGGGGGCGGTCTGGCAAATCGTAGAGGGCCTCGCGGAGAAGCAGCTCCAGGAAGCCGCGCTTCTCCTCGACCACGAGCAGCTCCTCGACTCCCCGCGCGAACTCCCGGACGATCCCCCGCTCCAGCGGATAGAGCATGCCGAGCTTGAGAAGCCGGATCCCGTGACGGCGCAGGGCCGCGTCGTCGAGGCCGAGGTCGGCCAGGGCCTGCCGGAGGTCGTAGTAGGTCTTGCCGGCCGACGCGATGCCGAGCCACGCGCCCGGCGTGTCCACCGTGATCCGGTTGAGCCCGTGGGCGGCGGCGAACGCCCGGGCGGCCTCGAGGCGCCCGTACACGATCTCGCGCTCGGCGTCGAGCGTGTAGGGCGGCAGTAGCCCGGGAAGCTGGCGCACCTCCCACGCGCGGCCCTCGTAGACGAATCCCGGGTCCACGATCGTCACCCGGCCGGGATCGACCTCCGCGGTGCCGACCGCGTCGGCGACGTCGGTCACGACCTTGAAGCCGACCCAGAGGCCCGAGTAGCGCGAGAGCTCGAAGCCCAGGCGTCCGAGATCCAGGATGTCCTGCACGCTGCCCGGGAACAGGGTCGGCATCTGGAAGTCGTAGAAGGCGACCTCGGAATGGGTGGGCAGGGTCGACGACTTGGCCTGCGGATCGTCGCCGGCCAGCGCCAGCACGCCACCGTTCCGCCCGACGCCCGAGAAGTTCGCGTGGCGGAGGATGTCGCCGCTCCGGTCGACACCCGGCGCCTTGCCGTACCACATGCCGAGCACGCCGTCGTGGCGCGCGCCGCCGTACAGATGGGCGAGCTGGCTGCCGAGCACGGCGGTGGCGCCCAGGTCCTCGTTCACGCCCGAGACGAAGACGACCTGGTGCTCGCGCAGGAGGTCCCGGTGCCGCTCGACCGTCTGGTCCAGCCCGCCGAGGGGCGAGCCCCGGTACCCGGAGATCAGCGTCGCCGTGTCGAGGCCGCGCCGGCGGTCGGCGCGGTGCTGGTCGAGCGGGAGGCGCACGAGCGCCTGGACCCCGGACATGAAGACGCGGCCGGTCTCGAGACGGTACTTCTGCTCCAGGGAGAAGGGGTCGGACGCCTTCAGGATCGCCTCCACCTCGTCGCTCCGCTACCGGTCGCCAGAAACGCGAAAGGGGCCTGCCGGCCCCTCGGCGCTCGCCCGCCCGTCGTCCCGCGCGTCAGTGACAGCCGCACCCGCCCCGGCCGCAGCCGCACCCCCCGCCGCCCGCCCCGCTCGCCGAGGCGACGAACCCCTGACCGGTCTTGAGCCCGAACAGGGAGAGGAGGCGCGTCACGTCGGTGCTGGCGCAGGCCGGGCACGCGACCGTCTGCTGCCCGTGGACGAGGCGCTCGAACGACCGCCCGCAGGCGGCGCAGCGGTACTCGTAGATGGGCACCGGCGCTACTCCCCGCCCCGCTGGACGTAGCTCTTCACGAACTCCTCGGCGTTCTCCTCGAGGATGTCGTCGATCTCGTCCAGGAGCTTGTCGAGGTCTTCCTTGATCTTCTTGCCCTTTTTGGTGACCTCGGGGTTCGCCGCCGCTCCGTCGCCGTCCCCGTCGCCCTTCGGCCGCTCGACCTTCTTCTTCTGCTGCTCGGCCATGTCGCCCCCTTACACCTTGGGCAGCACGATGCCCTGCTGCGCCTGGTACTTTCCCTGGCGGTCCGCGTACGAAACGGCGCAGGTCTCGTCCGACTCGAAGAACAACACCTGGGCGATCCCCTCGTTGGCGTAGATGCGCGCCGGGAGCGGCGTCGTGTTCGAGATCTCGAGGGTCACGAACCCTTCCCACTCCGGCTCGAACGGCGTCACGTTCGTGATGATCCCGCACCGTGCGTAGGTGGACTTGCCGACACAGATGGTCATCACGTCGCGCGGGATGCGGAAGTACTCGATCGACCGGCCGAGCGCGAACGAGTTGGGCGGGATCACGCACACGTCGCCCTGGAAGTCCACGAAGGACCGCGAGTCGAACGCCTTCGGGTCGACGACGGTGTTGAAGACGTTGGTGAAGATCTTGAACGAGTCGGCGATCCGGATGTCGTAGCCGTAGGACGACAGGCCGTACGAGATCACGCCCGCGCGAAACTGCCGCTCCTCGAAGGGCTCGATCATGCCCTTGTCGAGGGCCATCCGCTTGATCCAGCGATCGCTCTTGATCGTCACACGGGTACCGGCCCGGGGACGGTACAGTCCATCCCCGTAACCCAGGCTCAGGGTAGCCCCCGCTCCTGGGGCAGTCAAGCCTTTTGCCATCCCGCTTTCGGCGCATCCATCGTCCGCCGCCGGACGCGAGACGCCGACGCCCGCATGCGGCACGACGCCGCCGCTCGTGCGCGCACCGATCGTGGCTCGGAGGCGGGGCGGCTCCACGCGCGAAACCGAGCGCGCTTCCACCGCTGTTTGACTCGGTGCGGCCGCGTGGCTAGAGTACGGGTATGCCGCCCCGCGAGACGCCCGAGCCGGTTCTCACGCCGCGCCTGCGTCTCGGCTTCGGGATGCTCGCCTTCGGCCTCGGGCTCATGTTCTTCTCGGGCAAGGTCCTCCCGAACCCGCTGGCCGCCGGCATCGCCGGCGGGATCGCGCTGGCGATCGCCGGGCTGGTCGTGGTGATCGTGGACGCGCTGCGCGAGCCGCCGGAGGGATCCGCTCAGTCCCGGTAGGCGGGGCTGCGCCGGCCCGCGGGTCGGTTGCCGCCTCCGCCGCCGCCCCGCCGCTGGAAGCAGTCGCGGCAGTACACGGGCTTCCCCGCCGTCGGCCGGAACGGGACCTGGGTCTCCTTGCCGCACTCCGAGCACACGGCGGGATGGAGCGCCCGAGCCCCGAAGTCCGAGCTCATCGATCCGCCGCCGCCCCCTCCGCCCTTCCGCGTCGCCCGGCACGTCTTGCAACGGGTCGGCTCGTGCTCGAAACCCTTCTCCGCGTAGAAGCTCTGCTCGCCGGCCGTGAAGAGGAACTCCTTGCCGCAGTCGCGGCACGTCAACACCTTGTCCTGGAGGCTCATGGTCCGTGCGTCTCCTTATGACGTGCGAGGAACGGAGGAGCGTCCGGGGCTATCGCGGCGCAGTCTCACCTCCCTGGAAAAGGGATCGGGGCACCCGGCTCGCGCGGGGAATGGCGGCACGCAGAAAAGGATCCGAGCGGCTCGCTCAGCGGCGTGTGAAGACCCAGGATTGCGGCGGTGATGACACGCTTGTGAAGACCGGTTGCTGGGTTGCGGGGACGATAGCAAGGGGGTCTCGCGGCGTCAACCTCAAAAAAGCCGGGCGGCCGGCGCCTCAGGGAAGCCGCTCGACCTGTGCTCCCCTCGCGTCGGCGTCGAGGACGTGGCCCTGCCCCGAGTGACCCGCGCTCGCCAGTGCCGCGGTCATCGCCCGCGCGACCGTGGCGCCCTTGCCCGGGGGCGCCAGACCCAGGACGGACGGCCCCGCCCCCGACAGCGCCGCGCCCAGCGCGCCCGCTCCGCGCGCCGCGGCCAGCACGCCGTCGAGCCACGGGAACATGGCCCGGGCGCGGTACGGCTGGTGCATGCGATCGCTCATCGCCTGCCCGACCAGGTCCCACCGGGCCTGGGACCACCCCGCCACCAGGAGCGCCGCGCGCGCGAGGTTGTAGACCGCGTCCGGCCGCGAATAGCTCACCGGCAGCGCGGCCCGGGCCGCCGCCGTCGAGGCCTCGAAGTCCGGGACCAGCACCGCGAACTCGGCACCCGCGGGCACGGGCACGGACACGACGGCGCGCGTCTCCCCGTCCCAGCAGGTCACCGCCAGGCCGCCGTGGAGCGAGGCGCCGAGGTTGTCCGGATGTCCTTCCTGCCCGACGGCGAGCTCCATCATGGCGTCCGGCCCGAGCGGATCCCCGAGGAGGGCGTTCGCCCCCAGGATGCCGGCGAGCCACGCGCTCGCGCTCGATCCCAGCCCCCGTCCGGGCGGGATGCGGTTCCGCTGGCGGACGGCCAGCCCCCGGAAGTGCCGACCCGCCGCCTCGTAGACGAGCCGCGCGCCCCGCACCACGACGTTCCGATCGTCGCGCGGCAGGCTGGCCGCGCCCTCGCCCTCGACCTCGACCGTGAGGCCATCGGCCTCGGCGAGCTCGGCGACGTTGTGGAGAGCGAGCGCGATCGCCAGCACGTCGAATCCCGGCCCGAAGTTGGCTGAGCTCGCGGGCACGATCACGCGGACGCGCACGGCTCAGGCGCGCGGGCAGTCGCGGCCGGAGAGGCCGGCGCGCCCTACAGGCGCTTGAGGAGCCACTGGGGCGTGAGGCTCAGCGCGTACGAGTTGAGGACGATGAAGTAGTTGGTCGCGACCAGGATGCCGACGACGACCAGGAGGACCCCGGCGGCGCGCTCGACGATCGGGATCCACGGGCGGAAGCGGCGGAACGCCGCGAGGAACGCGCCGAGAGCGATCGACGAGAGGACGAACGGCAGCGCCAGCCCGGCGGAGTACGCGACGAGAAGCGCCACCCCGGTCGAGACCGTCTCCGCCGTCCCCGCCAGCGAAAGGATGGAGCCAAGGATCGGGCCCACGCAGGGCGTCCAGCCGATCGCGAACGTCACCCCGACCAGCCACGACCCGAGGAGCCCGGCCGGCTTGGAGCGGAGCTGGATCTGCTGGTAGCGACCCAGGAAGCCGAGGGGGAGCACGCCGGCGATGTACAGCCCGAAGCCCACGATGAGGAGCCCGCCCGCGAGGCGGATCTGCTCCCGGTAGTCGAGCAGGAGCTGCCCGAGCGCGCTGAACGACGCGCCCATGCCGACGAAGACCGTCGAGAAGCCGGCCACGAAGGCCAGTGAGTGGGCGAGGATCCACCGGCGACCACGCGTGTCCCCGGAGGCGGACTGGAGCTGGTCGACGGACATCCCGGTGATGAAGGACAGGTACGAGGGGAAGAGCGGCAGCACGCACGGCGACAGGAAGGAGAACAGCCCTCCCCCGAACGCCACCAGGATCGACAGCTCCCCCGCCATCGGCTCGGCGTCACCGGCTCGCTGCGCTAGTTGTAACAGACGCTCCCGGGGGGCGCAACGATCGCGGGCGACGGCAGGTCAGCGCCGCGAGAGCCGCCGCATCATGCGGCGGAGTCCGGGCTCCGCATCACCCGAGCTCCGCCCGCACGAGGGCCGTGCCGCGCCCGAGCGCCAAGAGCTTGGCGCGCGCGACCTCGCGGGGAAGGGGCGCCATGCCGCAGTTGGTGCACGGCAGGAGGCGCGCCGCCGGGACGTGCTCCAGCACGCGGCGGATCGTGCCGGCCACCTCCTCGGGCGTCTCGACCCGATGGGTCGCGACGTCGATCACCCCCGCCATGACCCCCTTGCCGTCGAGGAGGCGCAGCAGCGCCAGCGGCACTCGCGACGCCGCGCACTCCACGGAGACCTGGCCGATCCGGCTCCGGGCCAGCAGCGGGAACGTCCGCTCGTACTGGCGCCACTCCCCTCCGAGCGTGCCCTTCCAGTCGATGTTGGCCTTGATCCCGTAGCCGTAGCAGATGTGGACGGCGGTGTCGCAGGGGACGCCCGCGATCGCCCGCTCGAGGGCGGAGATCCCCCATCCCTCGATGTCTCCCAGGTAGGCGTCGACGTTGAACGCCGGCTCGTCGAACTGGATGGCGTCGATCCCGAGCGCGGCCAGCTCCCGCGCCTCGGCGTTGAGGGCGGCGGCGACATCCATGGCGAGCCGGGCCCGGTCCCGGTAGTACGCGTCGGCCACCGTGTCCACGAGGGTCATCGGGCCGGGCAGCGTCCACTTGAGCCGCCGGGTCGTGTTGGCCCGCGCGAAGGCCGCCTCGTCCGCGTGCGCGGGCGCGACTCGCCGGACGGGTCCGACCACGGTCGGCACCTCGGCGACGTAGCGGTCGCCCCGGATGCCGATGCGGGTCCGGCGGGTGGCATCGATCCCGTCGAGCCGCTCGGCGAAGCCGTGGACGAAGTGGCGGCGCGTCTGCTCCCCGTCGGTGACCACGTCGATCCCCGCGTGCTCCTGGTCGCGCAGCGCGAGGAGCACGGCGTCGCGCTGTCCCTCGGGAAGCGTCTCCGGCGGGAGGCGCCAGGGCGCCCACAGCGTCTCCGGCGTGGCCAGCCACGCCGGCTTGGGAAGGCTGCCCGCGATCGTCGACGCCAGCACCCTCGGCCCTACCTCTGCCACCGGGCGAAGATTCGGCGCATCTCCGTCTCGGCGGCGCGCACCGACGCCTCGGGCGTCTGCTCGCCGCGCGCCGCACGCGCGAACATCAGCGGGATGATCCCGCGGCGAAGCGTCTCGTCGATGGCGGGCGTGAGGTACCCCGGATGCCCCGGAGCGGCACTCCAGTGCTCCGCCTCGGCGAGCAGCGCGTAGCGGTCGACGGGCACGGCGGGGTTGGGCTTGCGCGGCGGGCTCGCCTTCCCGGCGCCGAGCTTCCTGGCCATGTCGTGCACCGCCCGGGGGAAGCAGGGCAGGTTGTAGAACTCGCTCGCGCGGAACCCCTCGTCGGCGACCGCCACGAGATCGATCAGGAAGCGCTTGGCGAGCTCGGCCTTGTCGGAGAACTTCCAGAGCACGTAGCAGTGGAGCACGTTCGCCGCCGCCAGGCGCGCGGACGGCCCGGCCGCCGGCAGCGCGAGGACCGCCTTCCGGGCCAGCTCCGGGTTGCTCTTCTCCATGCTGCGAATCGCCGAGATCGCGTTCTGGATGATGGACGCCTGCCCCCACAGGAAGGCGCGGTTGTTGGAGGCCGCGTCCCACATGAAGACGTCCTGGATCATCGACTCACGGTAGATGGTGGCCATGAGCTTGACCGCCTCGATCGTCGCCGGCGAGTAGATGGCGACTTGTCCCGCCTCGTCCTGCTCGGTCGCGCCGAACCCCCAGAGGAGGCCGCGGAGCGTCATGTTGCTGTCGGGCTCGGGCGCGAGGCCGAACCCCGCCGGCACCCCGCGCTTCTCGCGGATCTTTCGCGCGCCCTCCCGCACCAGCTCCCAGGTGTCCGGCCTCACGCCAGCAGCCCCCCACAAGTCGCTCCGGTAGTGGAGCGGCGCGGCCGCCCAGCTCTCGGGGAACGCGAAGTACTGCTTGCTCAGCGGGCTGAACGTGCCCTTGTGGACGAAGCCCGGCATGCGACCGAACCGGCGCTCGCACTCCGTCACCACGTCGGTCACGGGCGTCACGTGCATCTCGTACACGGCGGGGGGCTCGGGGAACGCGAAGAGGTCGTGCCCCTGCTGCGTCGCGACCTCGGTGTCCGCCCGCGTCCGGAGCTCGCTGAGCGCGAGGTGGTCGATCTCGACCGTGACGCCGTTCCGCTCGCCCCACTCCCGGGCGAACTTCCGGTCCAGCCACTCGTCGTACCCGGGGACGAAGTGGCTCCACTGCGCGATGCGCAGGACCGGCGGGGCCGCGTGGGCCCGGCGGACGCTGGCGACGGGACCGAGCCCGCTGGCTGCCGCCGCGGCGGCCGCGCCGGTCAGAAAACCGCGCCTGCGGAGAGCTGGGGACCGCGGCACCGTGAGTGTCCTCCCGTCGAACGCTCGGTATTAGGCCCCGCCGGTCCTCGCGCTGTCAAGGCAGCGCGTCGTCGCTTGACCGTCGCGGACGCGAAGTCCCGGGGGTGCGCGGGCTCGTCGCGGCGCCGCGCCCCTAGCCCTCCGGGTCGAGGACCAGCTCGGTGGTGATGTCCACCGAGCCGCGGAGCGTGCGCGCCACCGGGCAGCGGCTCTGATGAGCGCCGTGCGCCCGCTCCGCCGCCTCGCGCTGCTCCGGGCGAAGCTTCAGGTGATAGCGGACATGGATCCGCTTGATCACGAGAACCCGATCCTCGGTCTCGACCTCGCCGGTCGCCTGGGACCAGAGCCGCCCCTCGCCGGCCGCAATCCCGCGCGCCTCCAGCGCGCCCCCGAGGGTGCCGGTGAGTCAGCCGGCCGCCGCCGCGACGACGTAGTCGAGCGTGGTGGCGTGCGCGTCCCGCCCCTCCATGGTGACGCCGTAGTGCTCGGCCACGGCCCCGTGGACGCCGAAGAGGACGGGCTCCGACTCCTCCGGCAGATACGCGCGGCGCAACGGCCCCTTGATGCGCTCGATGCGGACCTTCGACAGGTACGTGACCTCGCTCACGGCATCCTCCCTCCCCGCCCGAGACGTCGCGTCCAGCTGCGCCCCGGCCAGCCGCTTCGCGTCACGTCGCCGCGGCCATCCGGTAGATGGCGGTGTGGCGGACACGGGCGATCGGGCGGGCGCCGTCGGCGACGATCAGGAGGTCGAGGTCGACCCAGCCCCGCCCCTTCCGCTCGTAGACCCGCGCGACGCGGCCCCGGGTCTCGAGGCGCTCCCCCACCCGCGCCAGGTCGCAGTGCGCCACGTCGCTGGCGACGTGGACCCACGGCCCGAGCGCCACGTTCTCGGACAGCGCCCGGTTCGCCTGGCGGAGGAGCAGCCCCGGGTGAGCGACCGCATCGCGGCCGCGATAGTGCGGCGAGGGATCCTCGAGATCCTCCGCGGCCCGAGCGAGCACCGCGGCGTCGAGGAATAGAGCCGGGGCGCCGAGCGGACGGAGGGGGGCGAGCGTCTCCGCCGTGGCCGGCGGCGGTGATCCGGGCAGATCCAGCCCCGGGTAGCCACGAAGGTCGGGCGCCATGACCGGCCCGCCCCAGGCCAGCCCCGCCGCCACACTCGCCGCCACCTCCCCGCCAGGACCGCGCGCGTCGATCTCGGCGAGGACCTCTCCCGCGTCCGGACGTCCCGAGCGCGCGACGATCCGTCCGGAGAGCGCCAGGGCATCGCCATCGTAGACGGGCCGCGTGAACCGGACCGTCGCCGTGCCTCGCCGCAGCCATTCGACGCCCCAGGCCTCGACGACGAGCCGCGCGAGATACCCGTAGATCGTCACGCCAGCGACGAGGGCGCCCGCGTAGCCGTGCTGCCGGGCCACGGCGTCGTCGTGGATGCGGTTGGCCGCGTCGCGGAACAGGTTGCGCGCGCGGACGCCGCGCGCGGGCAGCGTCGCGCCGGGGGCGAGCTCCTGCGGCGCCGTGTCGCCCGTCACGAGCGGACTCTAGGCTCGCGCTCGAGCCGAGTCAACGAGCCGCCGGCTGCTTGACCCTCCCCGGGGGGCGGGCTAACGTGGCGCCATGATCGTGGGAATCCAGGCGGACGACCTCACCGGCGCGTGCGATACGGGCGCGCCTTTCGCCGCGCGCGGACTCGAGACCTTGGTCGTCGTCCACGACGGAGACCCGCCGCGGGCCCCGGACACGACCACGGCCGTCCTCGTCATCGATACCGAGAGCCGCGAGCAGCCGGCCGAGGACGCCCGCGCGCGGGCGCGCTGGGCCGGCAACGCCCTCAAGGCCGGGTCGCCACGCATCCTCTACAAGAAGCTCGACTCGACGCTCAGGGGGCGCATCGGCGCCGAGGTCGACGGGATGCTGGACGGCGCGGGCCTGGGCCTGGCGCTCCTCGCCCCCGCCTTCCCCGCCCAGCGCCGCACGGTCGTCGACGGGTGCGTCCGGGTCGAGGACCGGCCCGTCGACGAGACCCCGATCGCCCGCGACCCCGCCTTCCCGCGCACGGGCGCGAGCGTGCTCGGGGCCCTGATCGCTGACGGCATCCGCCCCGTCGCCGCGCTGCCGCTCTTCACCGTGCGTCGGGGACACGCGGCCGTGACGGCCCGGCTCGAGCGCTTCGCCGGAGCCGGCGGGCGGGCCGTCGTCGCGGACGCGGAGACCGGTGCGGACCTCTCGACCGTGGTGGAGGCCGCACGAGACCGCCCGGTGCTCCTGGCCGGGTCGGCTGGGCTCGCAACGGCGCTCGCGGCGCGTGAGTCGTCCCCGGACGCGAGCATCCGAAGGACTCTGCCCCGTCGGCCCCTGGTCGTGGTCGCCGGCAGCCCGCACCCGGCGACGCGTCTCCAGCTCTCGCGGCTCGGGCGGCGCGAGAGCCTCGACGTGCTGGCCCCGCCGGACGATGAGGGAATCGGGAGCACGGCGCGGCGCCGGGCGATGGTCGCCAGGCTCGCCGAGGCCGCGCGCGACCGGATCGAGCACGCGCGCTTTGGCTCGCTCCTCCTGACGGGCGGCGAGACGGCGATCACGGTGCTGCGAGCCCTCGGCGCCAGCGGGCTCCGGCTGGCCGGCGAGATCGAGCCCGGCATCGCGCTGGCGACGCTCGTGGGGGGGCCGTTCGACGGCCTGGTCGCGATGACCAAGGCGGGCGGGTTCGGGGACGCGGACGCCCTCGTGCGCGTGTGGGAGACCTGCGCGTGATCCGCCCCGTGCTCGGGATCACGATGGGCGACCCGGCGGGGATCGGGCCCGAGATCGCGGCGAAGGCGCTGGCCGAGCCGGCGGTCCGGGAGCACGCGCGGCCGCTGGTCATCGGCGACGCGCGCGTGATGGCCGCGGCCACCCGCCTCGCCCACCTGGGCCAGGAGGTCCGGCCGCTGGCGCGCGTGAGCGAGGCCGCCTTCGCCCCGGGCCGGATCGAGGTGCTCGATCTTGCGAACGCCGACCCCGCGGCCTTCGCCGTCGGCCGGGTGAGCGCCGTCTGCGGGCGCGCGGCCTACGAGTACATCGAGCGCGGCGTGCGGCTCGCGCAGGAGGGCGCCATCGCCGGGATCGTCACCGCCCCTGTCAACAAGGAGGCGCTCGCCGCGGCGGGCGTCCGCCACTCGGGACACACCGAGATCCTGGCGGAGCTCACCGGCACCAAGGCGTACGCGATGCTCCTCATTGGCAAGGAGCTCCGCGTGATCCACGTGACGACCCACGTGGCGCTCCGCCGCGTCCCCGAGCTCGTCACGCGGGAGCGCGTCGCACGAACGATCCGCCTCGGCGACCGGGCAATGCGGGACCTCGGGATCGCCCGGCCCCGTATCGCCGTGTGCGGCCTGAACCCCCACGCCGGCGAGGGCGGGCTCTTCGGGGACGAGGAGCAGGTCGCGATCGGCCCCGCCATCGCCGATGCGCGCGGCGAGGGAATCGAGGCCACCGGCCCCTACCCCGCGGACACGCTGATGAGCCGCGCCGCCGGCGGCGAGTTCGACTGCGTCGTCGCCATGTTCCACGACCAGGGCCACACGCCCGTCAAGGCGCTGGGCTTCCGCTACGACGAGACGAAGAAGGCGTGGACCGGGCTGTCCGGCGTGAACGTGACCGTCGGGCTGCCGATCCTCCGGGTGTCCGTGGACCACGGCACCGCCTTCGACCGCGCCGGCGCCGGGACGGCGAACCCGGAGAGCATGGTGGAGGCGATCCTGGTGGCCGCCGAGATGGCGCGGAGCCGCGAGCGCGCCGCGCCGCGAGCCTGAGCGTGCCGGCTCCCCGCATCGCGGCCCTCGCCGCACGCCCGGCCTGAGGCCCCCCTGCGCGCGATCGTCATCCACCGTCACGGCGGCCCCGAGGTGCTCACCTACGAGGCCAGCTGGCCCGATCCCGTGGCCGGGCCCGGCGAGATGGTCGTCCGCGTCCGCGCGTGCGCGCTGAACCCGCTCGACATCTTCACGCGCGAGGGCATGCCCGGGGAGCCGACGCCGCTCCCCCACATCACCGGCGGCGACATCGCCGGCGTCGTCGCGTCGGTCGGCGCCGGCGTGGAGTGGCCGCGCGTCGGGGACCGGGTCGTCCTCAATCCGTCCTGGGGCTGCGGCGCGTGCGAGTACTGCCGGGACGGCGAGGTTCCGAAGTGCATCCGCGTCCACATGCTCGGCGAAATGGACCCGGGCGGCCTGGCGGAATACGTGAAGTGCCCCGCGCGCCAGGCGATCCCGGTGGCGGAGCACTACCCGTTCGAGGAAGCCTCGTGCCTTCCGATCACGTTCGGCACCGCCTGGCGGATGCTCGTGACGCACGCGCGCGTCCAGCCCGGCGAGGCCGTGCTCGTCCACGGCGCGGTCGGGGGCGTCGGTCTCGCCGCCATCCAGATCGCCAAGCTGGCGGGCGCGCGGGTGTTCGCCACCGCGTCGACGGCGGAGAAGCTGGAGCGCGCGACAGAGCTCGGTGCCGACGTCGCCATCAACTACGCGGACGACAAGGAGTGGGACGTGACGGTGCGCCGCCTCACCGGGAAGCGCGGCGTCGACGCGATCGTCGAGACGGTGGGCGCCGCCACGTGGGAGCGCTCCATCCGGGCGCTGGGCAAGGGCGGGCGGCTCGTCACCAGCGGCGCGACGTCGGGTCCCATCGGGCCGACGGACATCCGCTACCTCTTCCGGCGCGAGCACACGATCCAGGGCTCGAACGGCTGGACGCACAACGATCTCCTCACGATCGCGGGGCTCGCGTTCACCGGGAAGCTGCGTCCCGTCATCGACCGCGTGCTCCCGCTCGAGCAGGCCGCCGACGGCGAGCGGGCCATGGAGCGGCGCGAGGTGATCGGCAAGGTCGTCATCCGGCCGTAGTCCGGGCGGACGCTCCCGGCTCCCTGGTGGGCGGCGGCGCCGCTTGACCCCCGGGCGGCCGCGGACTACCTTCGGGGCCGTCAGCCTGGCGCGGGGCCGATCATTCTGGGCTGTGAACCCAACTCCACGGAGACCGATCCATGGGTGTTCGCGCAGCCAGGGCACGAGGACGCCCGAGGTCGCCCGGCAACGGCAACGCAGTCCGCCGCCGCCAGCCGCGGGCTGAGGGCGCCCAGACGGTCACGGACGTCCCGGCCATCCTCCTTGCCATCGCGCGGACGGCCGCTCGCCTCTGCGAGGCGAACGACGCCCACATCTACCGTGTGGAGGGCGACCACCTGCGGGTCATGGCGATCCACGGGTCCGTTCCCACGGTCCGGTCGGTCGGCCAGACGATCCCTATCACGCCACGCCTGGTGACTGGCCGCGCCGTCCTCGACCGCCGCACCATTCATCTGCGTGACATCACGACGGCTGCCTCTCGACGGCGCTACCCCGGCCTCAGGGACCTCCAGGAGCGGTTCCGCACTCTCTTGATCGTGCCGCTCCTGCGCGAGGGGGGCGCCATCGGGCTCATCACGATCCGCCGGATGCGCCTGCGGCCGTTCACGGCGAAGCAGATCTCGCTTCTCAGGACCTTCGCCGACCAGGCGGCAATCGCCCTCGAGAACGAGCGCCTGCGAAGGGAAGTCGAGGCGCGAAACCGCGATCTGACCGAGGCGCTGGAGCAGCAGACCGCGACGAGCGAGATCCTGCGATTGATCAGCAGCTCGCCGACCGACGTCCAGCCCGTCCTCGAGGGGATCGTGAAGAGCGCTGACAAGCTCTGCGACGCCTCCATGAGCGCGATGGTCCGGTTCGACGGGCAGCTGATGACATTGCAGGTGTTCGTCGGCGCTTCCAGAGAGGAACGCGAGGCCGCCGCGAGCTTGTTCCCCATGGCGCCCACCATCGGAACATCGTCAGGTCGCGCGATCGTCGAGCGCCGGATCATCCACATCCATGACGTGAGGGCGGAGCCCGGGTACACCGCAACCGTCCTCCAGCGGCGGACGCTCGGATACCGAACGGTGCTCTCCGTGCCGCTGCTGCGCGACGGCGATCCCATCGGCGTCCTGGTGATGTGGCGGCGGGACGTGAAGCCGTTCTCCCAGAAGCAGATCGACCTGATGGCGACCTTCGCCGACCAGGCCGTCATCGCCATCGAGAACGTCCGCCTGTTCACGGAGCTCGAGGCCCGCAACCGCGACCTCACCGAGGCCCTCGAGCAGCAGACCGCGACGAGCGAGGTCCTTAAGGTCATCAGCCGCTCCACCTTCGACCTCCAGCCGGTCCTGAAGACGTTGGTCGAGAGCGCAACCCGTCTCTGCGGGGCGCAGCAGGGGTTCATCTTTCGGTCGAGTGGCCAGGTTTTTGAGCTTGCCGCAGACTACAACGCTCCTCCCGCATTCAAAGAGTGGGTTCGGGATCACCCGATTCGAGCCGACGGTGGCAGGGTCGTCAGCCGGGTGGCTCGGGGGAAACGGACGGTTCAGATCGTCGATGCGCAGGCCGACTCGGATTGGCGTGTCGGGAACGCCGACGCGCCCAGCATTGGTGACGTCCGGACCCTCCTGGGCGTACCGATGCTCCGTGAGGAGGCGCTCATCGGCGTGCTCGCAATGTGGCGGTCGGAGGTTCGACCGTTCACCGACAGGCAGATCGAGCTCGTCACGACCTTCGCGGACCAGGCGGTCATCGCCATCGAGAATGTGCGCCTGTTCACCGAGCTTCAGGCCCGCAACCGCGACCTCACCGAGGCGCTCGAGCAGCAGACCGCCACCGGGGAGATCCTCCGGGTCATCTCGAGCTCCCCCACGGACGTCCAGCCGGTCTTCGACACCATCGTCAGGAGCGCGGCGACGCTCTGTGAGGCCACCGCGGCGGGCTTGTTCCGGTTCGACGGCACCCAGATCCATCTTGGGGCCTACCACAACTGGAACACGGAGATGCTCGAAGGGGTCCGCCGCGCCTTTCCTCGACCGCCCGGCCGGGGCACTCTGTCCGCGCGCGCCATCCTGTCGGGCCAGGTCGCCCACGTGGCGGACATGGCCGCCGACCCGGAGTTTGCCGCCCCGAGCATCGTCCAGGCGGGCTTCCGAACCGGGCTCTCGGTGCCCATGATCCGGGCCCGCACGACGATCGGTGCCATCACGGTCACGCGTCTCGAGGTCAAGCCGTTCACGGAAAAGCAGATCGAATTGCTGAAGACGTTCGCGGACCAGGCCGTCATCGCTATCGAGAACGTCCGCCTGTTCCAGGAGCTCGAGGCCCGCAACCGCGACCTCACCGAGTCCCTCGAGCAGCAGACCGCCACGAGCGAGATCCTGCGTGTGATCTCGAGCTCGCCCACCGACGCCCAGCCGGTCTTCGACATCATCGTTCAGAATGTCGTGCGGCTGTGCGACGGCGTGTTCACGACCGTGTTTCGATTCGACGGGAAGCTGATTCACGCTGCTGCCCATCACCAAAGCGTCACGTCCGAAGGGCTCGATGTCTTCCGGAGCGTGTATCCGATGCGTCCGAGCAAGGACAGCCTGATCGCCCGGGCTATCCTCGACGGGGTTGTGATCCACGTGCCGGATGTCGAGGACGACCCCAACGTTCCACCGGCGTCCCGACAGCTCGCGCGGGCCTTGAACTACCGGAGCATCCTCACGGTGCCCATGCTCCGCGAGGGGCATCCCATCGGAGCCATCGGTGTCGGGCGACACGAGGTGGCCGGACACGCCCGACCGTTCTCGGCCCGGGAGATCGAGCTGCTCAAGACGTTCGCCGACCAGGCCGTCATCGCCATCGAGAACGTCCGCCTCTTCACGGAGCTGGAGGCGCGCAACCACGACCTCTCCGAGGCGCTCGAGCAGCAGACCGCCACCAGCGAGGTGCTCCGCGCGATCAGCACCTCGCCGAGCGACCTGCGGCCGATCTATCGGACGATCCTCCAGAGCGT
>DATBGA010000150.1:0-21988 GCA_036558225.1 Candidatus Methylomirabilota bacterium
CTGTAGAGCGGGCTGCTCGCGTAGTCCGGGAGCGCCAGGATCTTCTCCTCCGACACCCCGAGCGCGCTGCCCACGGCAGCGTTGAGGTCCTGTCAGAACTCGCAGCGGTTGAGGGACGCCACCCGCCGGTTGATCAGGGCGGTGAGCTTCGCGTCGACCAGGCCCGACGCGTCGATCCCCGTCCACATCCCGCGCGCGCCGCGGAAGATCGACGGGCGGCGGGCGTAGACGAGGTGGTTCAGGAGGGGGTCGCCCCAGTGCTTGGCCTGGGCGGCGAGGACCTTCTCGACGTAGTCGTCCCCCGCCTCGCCGGGCCGGACGCCTTCGATCCGGGCCACCGCGCCGCTCCCCACCCGGCGCCGGCTAGTAGTACTTCCTGAGGTCCATCCCCGTGTACAGCGACGCGACCTGGTCGTAGCCGTTGAACATGAGCGTCTTCCGCCGGCGGAACTCGCCGATCCGCCGCTCCGTCGCCTGGCTCCAGCGGGGATGGTCCACGTTCGGGTTGACGTTCGAGTAGAAGCCGTACTCGTTCGCGGCGGCCTTGTTCCAGCTGGTCTTCGGCTCGTCCGCGACGAGCCGGATCCGGACGAGCGACTTGGCGCTCTTGAATCCGTACTTCCACGGCACCACGACGCGGACCGGCGCGCCGTTCTGGTTGGCCAGCACGACCCCGTACATCCCCACCGTCAGGAGCGTCAGCGGGTGCAGCGCCTCGTCGAGCCGGAGGCCCTCCACGTACGGCCAGTCGAGCGAGGACCCGAAGAAGCTCGGCTTCGTGCCCGGCATCTGCTCGGGGTCGACCAGCGTCACAAACTCCACGTACTTGGCGGCGCCGGTGGGCTCGACCCGCTTGAGCAGCGCCGACAGCGAGTATCCGATCCACGGGATGACCATCGACCAACCCTCGACGCAGCGGAGCGCGTACACGCGCTCCTCGAGCGGCGCCAGCTTCAGGATCTCGTCGATGTCGAAGGTCTTCGGCTTCTGGCAGAGGCCGCCCACCTCCACGGTCCAGGGCCGGGTGCGCAGGGTATGGGCGTTCAGCGCCGGGTCGGGCTTGTCGGTGCCGAACTCGTAGAAGTTGTTGTAGGTCGTCGCGTTGTCCCAGGGCGTGGGCGGATCGGCCACGCTCAGCGCCTGGTTTCGCGTCGCGGCCAGGGGCTGACCCTTCACTGCCGGCTTGAGGGCGGCCTCGGTCGTGGCCTCGCAGCCGCCCAGCGCGGCCGCCGCCGCGGCAGCGGCTCCGGCCATGAAAACGCGGCGGTTCAGGTAGACCCCCCGCGGGGTGATCTCCGAGGGGCGCGGCTCGTGCGGCCCGGGAACCCGGATCAGCATGGCTCCTCCTACCTCTACACTACGCCTGCAGCACGCAAACGGTCGTACTCGGCCCGCTCGACCCCGAGCCGGCCGAGATAGATCTCCTCGTTGTCGGCGCCGACCTGGCGCACGCCGGCGTGACGGATTGCCCCCGGCGTGCCCGTGAGACGCGGAACGACTCCCGGCACGTGAACCGTCCCCACCCCCGGATCCGGCACCGCGACGATGTTCTCGCGCGCCTTCACCTGCGGGTCCTCGAAGAGGTCCCGCACGGAGTTCACCAGGGCGCACGGCACCTCGGCGGCGTCGAGCGTTTCCAGCGCCTGGGCGGCGTCCCGGGCGCCCACCCATGCCTGGACGAGCCCGTCCAGCTCGGCGCGTCCCGCGAGCCGGTCCTGCACCTTCGGGAACCGCGCGACGAGGTCCGGCGTTCCCATGGCCCGGGCCACGCGGGCGAACATGCGGTCGTTCGTGCAGGCGACGGCAATCCAGCGCCCGTCCCGGGTCTCGTAGTGGTTGTGGGGCGCGGCGCTCTCCGCGGCCGAGCCGATCCGCTCCCGCACGTACCCGAGCGCCCCGAACACCGGGATCGCGTCGTCCAGGATCCGCACGATGGGCTCGTAGAGCCCGAGGTCCACCACCTGTCCCTCGCCCGTCCTCTCCCGCGCTCTGAGCGCGATCATGGCGCCGAGCGCTCCCATCACGCCGGCCAGATAGTCCGGGACCGTCGGAGTCCCCGGGGTCACCGGGGGGCGGTCCGGATAGCCGGACAGATATGAGATGCCGCCGACGGCCGCAGCGATGCGCCCGAACCCCGGCTTCTCGCGGTAGGGCCCGGTCTGGCCGAAGGCGGAGATCCGGACCATCACGAGGCCGGGGTTCTCGGCCCGCAGCGTCTCGTACCCGAGCCCCCAGCGCTCCATGGTCCCCGGTCGGAAGTTCTCCGCGACCACGTCCGCTCCCCGACACAGCCGGCGGATCAGCGCCTGTCCGTCCGGCTCCCGGAGGTTGCACGTGATCGACTTCTTGTTGCGGGCGTCGGAGAGCCACCAGAGGGACACGCCGTCGGCCTGGCGCCCGAGGCGCCGGAGGTCGTCCCCCACCCCGGGCTGCTCGACCTTGATGACCTCCGCCCCGAACTCGCCGAGGAGCGTGGCGCACATGGGCGCCGCGATGAACGTGGCCAGGTCCAAGACGACGAGGCCGTCGAGCGCGCCCACCGGGTCAGCCCCTGACTTTCAAAGCGGGGTCAGCCCCCGACTTCGACTTCCACGGCGAAGTCGAAATCTGGGCCGGAGCCCAGGTCAACGCAGGGCCTCGAGAACCTCCGCGACGACCTCGAAGCGGCCGAAGGACGGCATGAGATAGGCGCCGGCGTACCGTCGGCGCACCTCGGCGAGGATCGCCTGGGCCGTCTCGACCCCGACCCGGAGCGCGTGGTCGCCGGCATCGCGAAGCCGCGCCCGGATGGCGTCCGGGACCGTGATGCCCGGCACCTCGTTGTGCAGGAACTCCGCGTGGCGGTACGAGTGGAGCGGCAGGATGCCGATCACCAGCGGGACCGGCGGGCGGCCCAGCTGCGCGAGAAACGCCTCCAGCTGCTCGAGGTCGTAGACCGGCTGGGTCTGGGCCCACATGGCGCCCGCCGCCACCTTGGCGTGGAGCCGTCCGATCTCCCGGGACGCGTCCGCCGCGCCGGGGTCCACCGCGACGCCGATGCCGAAGGCGGTGGGCTCGCCGACGGAGTTCCCCGATGCGTCCACGCCCCGGTTCATCCCTGCGACGATCCGGACGAGCCCGATGGCGTCGACGTCGAAGACGGCGGTGGTGTTGACGTAGTCGCCGGCCCGCGGGGGGTCTCCGGTCATCGCGAGGATGTTCCGGACCCCGAGCGCGTGGGCGCCGAGGAGTTCGCCCTGGATGCCCATGAGGTTCCGGTCGCGGCAGGTGAAGTGCATGCTGATGTCCAGGCCCGTCGCCTCGCGCACGAGGAGCGCGGTGGGCAGGACCGCCATCCGCACGCGCCCGAGCGAGCCGTCGTTGATGTCGACGACGTCGACGCCCCGCTCGGCGAGGAGCTTCGCCCCCTGCACGAGCTTCTCGATGTTGTGGCCCCGGGGCGGATCGAGCTCCACCGTCACCAGGAACTCTCCCGCGTCCAGCCGCGAGAGGAGCCGCGAGGGCTCCGCGGCGAGCCCGACCGCCGGCACCTCCTCCCGCTCGACGGCGGCGGGCGGGGCCGCCACCACGGCGCGCCGCGACCGGGCCGGCCCGCCGGCATGACGGTCGACGGCCTCGCGCATGGCCCGGATGTGGGCCGGCGTGGTCCCGCAACAGCCGCCGACGATACGCGTCCCGGCGTCGAGCATGCGGCCCGCGTACTCGGCCATGTACGCCGGCGACGAGAGGTAGATCAGTCGCTCCCCGTGCCGGCTCGGGAGCCCGGCGTTCGGCCTGATCGACACCCAGGCCTGGGGCGCCGCCTCGTGGAGGAGCACGCCCACGTCGTAGAGGACGCTCGAGCCGACGCCGCAGTTGGCCCCGATGACCTGGACCGACAGCGACGCCAGGTCCCGAGCGACCTCGGCCGGCGCCTGGCCGAGGAACGTGACCCGCTCGTCGCTGAACGCCATCTGGGCGACCACGGGCAGCTCGGCCGAGACGGCGCGGATCGCGGTCACGGCGAGCCGGAGCTCGCGGAGGTCCGAGAACGTCTCCGCGACGAAGCCGTCCACCCCGCCCTCGAGCAGCGCCTCGGCCTGCTCGCGGAAGGCGGCGGCCGCCTCCGCCTCCCCGAGCGTCCCCAGCGGCAGGAGGTACTTGCCGAGCGGTCCGATGGAGCCGAGCACGAGCACGTCTCGGCCCATCGTCTCGCGGACGTCGCGCGCGAGCCGCGCCCCCGCGCGGTTGATGTCGCGGACCCGGCCCTCGAGCCCGTGCATGGCGAGCTTGAAGCGGTTGGCCCCGAACGTGTTCGTCTCGATGAGGTCCGCGCCCGCCGCCACGTACTCCCGGTGGATGGACTGGACGGCTTTCGGGTCGTTGAGGTTCAGGACGTCGAAGCAGGCGTCCAGCGCGACACCCCGGGCGTAGAGCATCGTGCCCATGGCGCCGTCGGCGAGGAGCGGGCCCTGCTGGAGCCGCCGGACGAGCGCCGGGGAGCTCGTCTCCCTAGACACGGCCCGCCGGCTCCTCGGCTCTCGGCCTAGACATTCCGGCGCTCGCCGGCCCCGGTGGGCAGGTCCCGTGGTGAGCGGTCCTCGGCGGGCGCCGCCGTCGGACGGGCGTTCCGCTCGCGCTCGCGAACGTGACGGACGATCCGGCCGACGACGGCGTCCACGGTCATGCGGGTCGTATCGAGCGCCAGGTGTGCGCGGCGGTAGAACTCCTGCCGGGCTCGGTAGAGCGCCGCCGCGTCCTCGGCCGATCGGCCCGCCAGCATCGGGCGCCCGCCGACCCGGTTGGCCCGGGCGTAGGCCGCCTCGAAGTCCGCGGCGAGCCACACGACCGTCCCCAGGGTGAGCAGCCGGTCCATCACTCCCGGCTCGCAGGGAAAGCCGCCCCCCGTCGCGACCACGTGGCTTTGCTTGTCGCTCAGCGCCTCCAGGACTTGCCGCTCGAGCTGACGGAAGTGGGGCTCGCCGCGGTCGGCGAAGATCTCGGGGATGGAGCGGCCCTCGCCGGCGGTGATCATCGCGTCGGTCTCCACGAAGCAGCGGCCGAGGCGTCGGGCGAGCAGGCGCCCGACCGTGGACTTTCCGGCGCCCATGAAGCCCACCAGGATTACGTTGTGCGGCACCGCCGTCATGGCCGCCGTCATGGCTGGATGATACTACGGGGCCAGACTTCGACTTCCGGACACTTACGTGAGGTCCGTCCCTCGCTTCCCCGTTATTTCCCGCTGCTTCGATCGCGTCGGGGAAATGTCCGGAAAGCAAAGTCTGACCCTCGCGCATGCTAAGATCGCGCCACGCCAAAGAAAGCTCCGACCGCTGCCAGCCCGAAGCCGCGCGCGAGGGGCGGGTTCCGGCGCCTCGTGCGGCCGGCCCTCGTCTGCCTGGCGATCGGGCTCGGACTCGCCTGCCTCTTCGCGCCGTCGACCCTCGTCGAGCAGATCGAGCTGCGGGTCCTCGACTGGCACGCGCGCCTCCGCGGGCCCCTTCCCGTGCCGGCCAGCATCACGATCGTCGCGATCGACGAGACGAGCCTCACCCTGGTGGGCCGGTGGCCGTGGCCCCGGACGCGCACGGCCGAGATCGTCCACCGCCTTGCCGAGGGCGGCGCCCGGGTCATCGCGCTCGACCTCCTCATCAACGAGCCCGACGAGAACAGCCGGCTGGTCCTCGCGCGAAGCCTGGCCGAGCGGTACCGGAAGCTCGGGCTTCCACGGAGCGGAGGCCCGGGCGCCGAGTTCGGCCGGACCCTGGAAGAGGCCCTGGCCGACGCCGATACGGACGAGGCGCTCACCCAGGCGATGGCCGCGACGCGCCGCGTCGTGCTTCCGTACTTCTTCGTGTTCCCGCCCGAGGAGATCAAGGAGCTCGACGAGACCGGCCAGCGGCTCTTCAACCGGAGTCGCATCGTGGGCTTCGCGACGCCCGACGCGGTGCAGGCATTCAGCCCGCGCCACGCGGCGGGCGTATCGCTGCCGCTGCTCCGCTTCATGGAGGCCTCCGCCGCGAACGGGCACGTCAACGTGTATCCCGATCCGGACGGCGCCCTGCGCCACGTCGAGCTCGTCATCGGGCTCGGCGACGGGCTGTATCCGAGCCTGGCCCTCGAGACCACTCGCCTGGCGCTGGGACTCCCGCGGACCCGCGTCCGGCTCGCGGCGGACCACACGGTGCAGATCGGCCCCACCGCGGTGCCCACCGACGAGCGCGGCCTTCTGCTCCTCACCTACTACGGCGGGGCCCGAAGCTTCCGGACCATCCCGGCCGTGGAGATCCTCACCAGCTCCGCGCCACCGGACGTCAAGGACCAGATCGTCCTCGTGGGCTTCACGGCGCAGGGCCTGATGGACGTGCGGCCCACGCCCTTCGACTCCGTCATGCCGGGCGTCGAGAGCCACGCGACGGCGATCGCCAACCTGCTCGAGGGTCGGGGACTCCGCAAGCCCGCCGAGCTTCCGCTGATCGAGGCCATGGCCGTGGTCCTGCTGGGGCTCGTCGGGCCGCTCCTCCTCCCGCGGGTCGGTCCGCTCTGGGGCACCGCCATCGCGCTCGGCCTCGCCGCCGGGACGACGGGGCTCGTCCACCTGGGCTTCCGCAGCGGCACGTGGATCCTCCTGCTCCCGCCGCTCGTCGCCCTCGCCGTCGGGCACGTCGGGAGCGTGACTTACCAGGTGTTGACCGAGGAGCGCGAGCGCCGCTGGCTCAAGCAGGCCTTTCGTCAGTACGTGCCGCCGGCCGTGGTCGAGCAGATCGGCCGGGATCCGGCCAAGCTCACCTTCGGGGGCGAGCGCCGGACGCTCACTGTCCTGTTTTCCGACATCCGGGGCTTCACGACGTTCTCGGAGCAGCACCCTCCCGAGGAGGTGGTCGGGGCCCTCCGCGAGTACCTGACGTCGCTCGTCGAGGTCGTGTTCCGGCACCGGGGAACTTTGGACAAGTTTATTGGCGATGCTACGATGGCGTTCTTCGGCGCACCCTTCGACAACCCGGATCACGCGCTCCAGGCATGTCGGGCCGCCGTCGAGATGTCCGATGTGGTGACCCGTCTCAACGAGCGGTGGAAGGCGGAGGGGCGGGAGCCGTTCGTCACGGGCTTCGGTATCGCGACGGGAGAGATGCTGGTGGGGAACTTCGGTTCGTCACAGCGCTTCACGTACACGGTCATCGGCGACCAGGTGAACCTCGGCGCCCGGCTCGAGAGCCTCAACAAGGAATACGAGACCGCCCGCCACATCATCATCAGCCAGGGCACCTACGAGCTGGTGCGGGACCACGTCGTGGTCCGGCCCCTGGGCAGCGTGACCGTCAAGGGCAAGCACCACGCCGTCGACATCTTCGACCTCGTCGATCTGAAGAAGCCGGTCCAGGAGGCGTCGTCATGAGCCCACAGGCCGAAGGCCGTCCGATCAATCCCAAGAGCCAGCTGGTGAGTAGCATTTCCCGCTGGCTCGCACTGGCGGCCGCGACAGCGGCCGTGCTCCTCGGCTCGCCCGCCCCCGCGGGCGCTCAGACCGGCACCGCCCAGGTCATCCTCGCGCGGGCGCCGGTCGAGGTCGTGGCCAAGGGGCAGACGGCCGCGCAGCCGCTCCGGAAGGGCGCGCGGCTCTCGGAGGGCGACCGCGTCCGCACCGGCAAGGCCGGTGCCGCGGAGGTGGTGCTCGGCGACGGCAGCCTCGTCCGGATCGGCGAGCTGTCCGATCTCGAGATCGACAAGCTGGATGTCGACGCCGCCAACCAGCCGGTCACGTCCCGCTTCAACCTGGCCGCCGGCCAGGCGCGCGCCTGGGTCGCTCGCCAGGTCGTGGCCAAGGTCGGCACGGGCATGGGGCGCTTCTCGATGCAGACCCCCACCGCCGTCGCCGCGGTCCGGCAGACCGACTTCGCCCTCGCCAACGAGAAGGTCTACACCTTCGCGGGCGTGGTGGAGACCCGGAGCACCGATCCCGCCATCCCCGGCTTCGTCCTCTGCCCGCGGAACCGGTACACGGACGTGAAGAAGCTGATGTGCCAGGTGATCCCGATGGCCGAGAAGCGGCGCCTCCTGGCGCCGAACGCGCTCGCCGTGGAAGGCGCCTTCCTCGAGCCGAACAACCTCGACAACGTGGCGATCGGCGTGATCGGGGACAAGCAGATCACCGAGAAGATGACCGGCACCTGGTCGTCCGTCGGCCCCGGCAGCCCCGGGGGAGAGTCGGGGGCCCCGAACTCGGGTAATGCCGTCAGCGACGTCGATGTGATCGTGAAATGACGGATCACGTCGCCGACCGACGTCCGGGCCTCGCGGCCCGTCGCCACCGGCTCGCCGGCGCGCTCCTCCTCGGCGTCGCCGCGTGGCTCGTCGCCGCGCCCGCGGCGGCCGACCAGTGGACGCTCACGAGCGGCGTCCACCTGGACGCGTGGTCCGCGAACAACTCGTCCGGCCAGGGAACCGGCTACGAGCTCCTGGTGCCGGTCGGCGTCTTCTACGACACGCCGAACTGGGGCCTGGCCGCCCGCGGCAGCGTCGGGACGAGCCAGCACGACCTCGACGCGGCGCCGAACGCGAGCATGACGGGGTTCACGGACACCACCGTATCGGGCTACTACCGCCTGCGGCTCCCGGCGGGGACGGACATCCGGTTCGGCCTCGACATGGACCTGCCGACCGGCGTGTCGCGCCTGAAGACCCGCGATCTTCCCGCGATCCAGGACGAGGACCTCGTCGCCCTGCAGCGGTTCGGCGAGGGCTTCGACGTCAACCCAACCGTGATCGTGTACCAGAACTTCGGCGACTGGGGGCTGGGGGGCGGCGTCGGCTACCTCTGGACCGGCAAGTACGACCCGACCGAGGACATCCCGAGCGACGACTTCGACCCCGGAGACGAGCTGTCGGCCACCGTGCTCGGAGACGTCTTCCTGGGCGACGTGTGGCGGCTGGTCGGGCGCGCGACCTACACGCACTTCACCACGGACGAGCGGGGCGGCATCGAGGTCTTCCGGGAGGGCGATGAGATCGACCTCGGCGTCAGCCTGGAGTGGCGCCCGGAGCCCTGGTGGGCCGTCCTGACGGTGCGCGACATCTACCACTTCAAGGCGGACCGCCTCAATTCCGCCGGACAGATCGACGAGGAGTCCAAGAACAGCCTCGGGAACGAGATCCGCGGCGGCATCACCGTCGGGTACATCATCGACGACGTCTGGACGGTCCGCGGAATCCTCGACTTCCGGTACCTGGCCGCCAACGACTATCCGACGAGCGACCCGCTCTACGACGGGGGCCGCTTCAAGATCGGCATCGGGCCCGGGGTGACGTGGACGCTGAGCCGGTTCTTCGCGCTCGACGCGAGCGTCCGCTACTTCTACCTCGACGCCGAGCGCAGTCCCTCCTTCCCGGCGGGCGCGAACATCAACGGCGTGCACGCGGACATGCGCGTGACGTACCGCTTCTAGCGAGACCGGTCAGGAGCCATCGAGAGGGCCATGATGGAGAATGCTCGGGCCACCCGGAGACCTTGGCGCTCGTGGGCCGCCATCGCGCTCGTGATGGCGGCGCTCGCCCTGGTTCAGGCCTGCGGCGACAGCGGCAAGAGCACCGGACCGACGTCGAATGCCTCACTCCAGCTCAAGCTGCGTCGAGCCAACGGCGAGGTCCCTGTCGGCTGCCAGGGCACCTACAACGTATCCGGCCCCGGCGTGAACATCACCAACGCGGCGCTTCCCCAGAGCGGGAAAATCAGCTTCCAGGGCCAGATCGGCCAGACCTATCTCGTCTCGGTCGAGCTCACGTGCGGCGTGGCGCAGGTCACCAAGCAGAGTCACGGGGAAACCCTGTCCGGCAGCACGCAGATCACCCTGAAGTCGGAGGGCAACGAGGCAACCATCACCCTGACCGTCAGCAAGGCGACGGGAGTGTCGTGCCAGTCGCCAATCGGCGTGAACACCACGTCGGACTGCGTGTGTCAGTTCCAGAGCCCGGGACCGGCCAACATCGAGTGGAAGGGGGCGAGCCCGACCGGCCCCAGCACGGCGCGGTTCCCCGGGAGCCCGACCAAGGGCTCATTCCCGGTCACGTGTACCGTCAATGGTATCAGCAGCTCGACGTTCAACATCCAGGTCGTCGAGTCAGACACCGTCAACGTAACGGTGGAGAACTTCCCTCTGGGGCTGAAGAGGAAGCTTCCCCAGAACCGGATCCGCCTTGCCCAGGGGTGCTGCCCGTTCTTCGTCAGGTTCGTGGGGCAGGTCGGATCGACGCAGATCTCCCGCGACGAGTCCCGGACATTCCAGGTGAAGCCCAACGTTCTCTTCGAGGCTTCGTGCAATAGCTCATTCGACGGCGTGTTCCACCATGAGACGGTGACACAGAGCACGACGATCGTTCTCGACGGTGGCTCCGAATGCGGTTGACGCCCGATCAGACGGGGGTCGGTGAAGTGATGGCGCGTGCCGTCATCGGCCGGGGCCAGCCCGGCCCGTGCGCATAGAGGACGCTGACTCCCAGGGCGAGGTGGCCCGCGAGGATGTGGCGCGGATAGTAGGTGTCCACCGTGTAGAGCAGGTGGACGACGAAGTAGAGCAGCGGGACCAGCAGGAGCGCCTGGGCGCCGGGGGCCAGGCCGCGGCGCGGCAACACGACGATCGCCGTCCCGAGCCAGAGCCACTGAAGCCCCCGGATCATGAGTCGCGTGAACCGATCGGGCTCCGTCGCGGTCCCTCGGGTTCCGTGAACGTAGAGAATTCCCCTCACCTGATCCCAGAGATCGCGTCGAACATCCGGGTCGCGATGCAAACGGGCGAGCCGTGACGGGCCAATCGCCAGTGCCGCGCGGTTGATGTTCAGGATCCGGATCGTCGCGGTCGCCCGGCCCCCGTAGTAACGGTTGTGGAGCGGCGCGAGCGTCAGCAAGGCGAGCGCGATGCCGACCGTCAGCGCGACCGTCCGCGGCGAGCCTCGCCAGCGCTGCCAGGCGAACACCGCCAGGTACCCGAGAAGCGCGGCGACATGGTTCAGTCGACACAGCATGGCCACCCCGCCGAGCATGCCTCCCCAGATCCAACGTCGACGCGCCCGAGTGCCGAAGAGCAGCGTGACAACGAGGGGCAGCAGGATCCACGTGGGGTACTCGCTGAGAGGCGCCTCGACGAAGGTCACCACGGGGGTCGACGTCGCGAGCCCGAGCAGCAGACCGGCGCCAAGCGTGAACGCGAGGGCACGCGGCCAGGGCGGCGCCGGACGCGGCCAGAAACGAGCGATCGCCCACAGGCATCCCCACGCGAGCGCGGTGAGCGCGACGATCAAGACGAATGGGTCGCCGTCTCCCAGGACCAGACGTTCGACGAATCGCCAATAGCGAAAGCCCGGCTGGAACCTGAAGACGGGCTCGCCACCCTGGAGTGACCAGGTTTCCAAGATGGTGCGGGCCAGGGATTCGTAGACGAGGGCGTCGCTCGGCGGACGATACAGTACCAGGTCGAGCCGAGGGATCGACGAGAGCATCAGGCAGGCGTTGAAGTAGGCTGCCGAGAAGAAGGCGAGCACCAGGCGTCGACGCCACGTTCGGCCGAGCAGAGCAAGCGCCAGACCCAGCAGCGCCATGAACACGCCGAAGGCGGTCGGCAACCCGGCGGCTTCCGTCCGGAGCCCGGAGACCGCCAATCCTGCGATCGCGATGAAGAGGGCCAGCCACCGGTCACGCCTGAGCAATACGACGTACGAGAGCGTCACGGTCGCTCCCAGCATCAGGGCGATCGAATCGATTGCCGCCGCGAGGACTCGCCAGACCGCGGCGGGCGGCGCCGCTTCGACGAGCGCCCCCGTGCCCGGGCTCCCGCCTGGCGTGTCCTGCTCGAATCGGACGGTCGCCCCGGGTCCGATCGGCAAGGGCGCAGGCCATCGCGCCCCGTCGTCGAAGCGATAGGCGAGCTCGACTCGGTGGCGTCCGGCGGGGATCGCCAACTGAACCGTGGTCGCCTCGCCGTAATGCCGAGGCAGTCGGATATCCGAGCCTTCATCCCCAGGGGCTAGCACGCCGAGACGCAGCGTCGCCGCGCCGACGTAGGTGAGGCGAGCTCTCCACGGGCTCGGTCGTTCGATGACCCCCTGCCACACCACCTCGAGCGGAATCCGGTCCCGCAGGGGGCGGTCTTGCACCTGGCGACCCGAGAAGTCGAAGCGGGTGGAATTGAGGAATCCGAGGTTCCACCTGTCCGGCGCCACGTCGATGACGGAATCGATTCGGGTCACGGAGTAGCGGAACCAGGGATTGGCGAACGATCGCTCGCACGGTCCCGTCGGCGGCGGCACCAGGGTGGAGCGATAGCACCCCACGAAGCCCTGGTACGTGCCCGAGACGAACAGCGCGAGCTTGCCGCCGACCGCCGCCAGGCCGAGCGCAACCAGCACTGCTGGCGCGACGCGGCCCCACGCGCCGACCCGCCGCCGACAGTAGCGTCGCAGCGCGCCGCTCACCGTCAGCGGGAGCAGGAGGAGCAACCCGATGAGCTCCGGGAGGGTGTCGAGCGGCAACCCGTCGAAACGCCCGAAGTTGGCGGACGGCAGGACGAGAACGGCCCAGAGGACCGGCAGAAGCGCGCGCGACGTCACGCGCGCCGTCTCGAAATGCCGGTTTCGAAGCGACAGCGCGATGCGCCGCGCCTACGGTTCAAGGTTGCCGGCGGTGACCGACGGCACGGCCCGGCGCGGCGCGGGCCGGCGGCCGGGTCAGCCGAGCATCCAATGGCCGCCGTCGACGCTGATCGTCTGGCCCGTGACGTACCGCGCGTCGTCGGAGGCGAAGAAAAGCACGGCGCGGGCAATGTCCTCGGGCTCTCCGAGGCGGCGGAGCGCGATGCCTTCGATCAGCTTCCGCTGCCCGGCCTCGCCCATCGCCTGCCACTGGCGCTCGCTCGCCGGATTCGACCGGACGAAGCCCGGGGCGACGCAGTTGACGCGGATCCCGAACTCGCCGAGCTCGCGGGCCGTCTGGCGGGTGAAACCGATCAGTCCCGCCTTGGCGCTCGCGTAGGCTTGGATGCCGGTGAGGCTGTATGACCGGCCGGCGCCCGAGGAGATGTTCACGATGCTGCCGCGCCGGCGCGTCTTCATGGCCGGGGCGGCGGCCCGCGTGAAGTGAAACGCGCCGTCGAGGTTGACCGCGAAGATCGCCCGCCAGGCCTCCTCGGAAACCTCTTCCACCGGCTTCATGGTCTGGCCGACAACCCCGCCGGCGCAGTTCACGAGGACGTCCAGCCGCCCTTCCGTCGCGACGAGCTCCTCCACGAACGCGGAGACCCGCCGCGGCTCGGTCACGTCCACGACGGCCACGCGGCAGGGTCCCTCGGAGCGCTCTCCCACCGTCCGCCGGGTCTCGCCGAGCTCGCGCTCGAGCACGTCGCACGCCCAAACGGACGCCCCCTCGCGGGCAAGCTCCACGGCGATGGCGCGCCCGATGCCGTGGGCCGCGCCGGTCACGATCGCCACCTCGCCGAGCAGCCGCCGCACTCCCATGTCCCTACCTCGGCACGATCAGGAATCCGGGCCAGCGCTCGGCGCGCCGGCGGCCGATCCCGGGGCCTCGGCCGGTGGCGGGACGCGGCGGCCCCGGGCTCCTCTACGGACCGAAGGCATCGATCACTCCGGCCGCCGCCTCCAGAGCGTGCACCACGCGGTTGCGCTCCCGGACCAGCGCGGCGACCGTGAACCGGAGCCCGTCGGACGACGGATCGAGGCCGGGCAGCTCGCGCGCCCGCTGGAGCCCCGCCAGCGGCGCCACCGGGATCGCCAGGTCGTGGTGGTACCGGTCGCCCGTCGTGTAGAAGAGCGGGATCAACACGCGCGACAGGCCGACCATGCCCCGGTTGGCCGCCTCCACGCGCGCCGGGTCCGGGCGTCCGCCGGCGGCGACGGCCTCCACCGCTCCCGCGAGGGCCCCCGCCCGCGCCGCGAGGTGCCGCGCCGCCTCGAGGGCCGGCCCCGCGTCCCAGCGACCGCCGCCCGTGGACGCGAGCTCCTCCAGGGTAGCGACGATCGCGCGGGCGAAGCGGACGTAGTCGAGCGGGAGCACCGGTCCGTCGACGAGCCGCAGGGCCGCCGCCACGTAGACGCGCGTGTCTAGGGCGAGGACGTCGGCGTCGATCTTGTCGACCGTGTCCTCGCGCGTGTGCCACCACCACGGGAAGCCCGAGGTCCCGAACAGCCGCTCCATCCACCGGGAGAGGTCGGTGTCCTGCTTCGGAATGCCCGAGAGCGACATGAGCGCCGACGGGATGCCGATGCCCCAGAACGACTGGTCGCCGGCGCGCGGGAAGCGCCGGGCGCGCGCGGTCTGGCCCGTGACGTCGTGCACCACGCCCTCGACGAAGCTCTGCACGTCCTCCGTCGCATGAATGACGGAGTAGTCGGTGGCCCCCCGCGCGCCCGTGGAGTCGATGTTGAGATGCACCGCGCACCGCCGGTGGAGCTCCTGCCACGCGTGATCGGCGTACCAGGTCGAGCCGGCGTAGCGCCCGTGGGAGTGGCCGGACCAGAAGGCGAGGCGAAGCCCGCGCCGGAGCGCCTTCCGGCGCATCGCCAGGAGCCGGGCGACCTCGAGCATCGTCGCGTTGGCGGTGCCGTTGTCCATGGCGCCGTAGTGCCAGCCATCCACGTGTCCCGAGAAGAGGACGAACCGGTCCTCGGCGGTCCCGTCGAGATGCGCCGTCAGGTGCGGGATCGGCGCCCAGCCGGTGCGCACGCGCGTCACGAGCCGCACGCGGCCCCTGCCCTCGCGGATCAGCTGCCGGATCCGGTCGCCGTCGGCGCGACGGACCGACAGGCAAGGGGTACGCGGGATCCGCCAGGCGGTCTCCGGCTCGGGCGTCCCCCAGATCGTGGTCACGATCATGTTGTGGAGGTGGTCGCGGTTGACGAAGATCTGGCCGACCGTCCCGGCCTCCTGCGCGGCCCACGCCTTGCCCGGCGTGGCCAGGCTGTCCAGGAGCGCGATCTTGCCGGCCGCGCCCGCGCGCGCGAAGTCCCCCGGATTCCCGTCGCCGACGTCGACCACCTCGGCGTCGAGCCCCTCGGTGGAGGGCGAGAAGGCGTGCGTGAGACCGTCGATCGCCGCGCCGTCCGGAAGGACCACGCGGCCCTCCTGGGGGAGGCTGATGAAGGCCTCGATCTCGCGGCGCTCGACGGCGTACCCGTAGCTCTTGAGCGCCCGTTCGATGTGGTCGTACGAATGCGCCTCGCCCGGCGTGCCCGACTCCTTCTCCCACGCGCCCATCGCCCGGGTGTGCGCCATCAGGGTCTCGGCCGACACGGCCGGGAGCAGGTCCGCCTCGTGAGGGCTCCGGTAGCGCCAGTACGGGGTCAAACTTTGGCTGCTGGCCAATTGCCGTCACCTCGCCGGGAAAATCGCGTGGACGTCAAGATCCGACCCCGGCCAGGTCGTCGAGGTTCTGCCAGGCCATCGCGCGGCGCCCGGACTCAATCTCCCCGATCAGGTCGAGGAGCCGGCGGATCAGCGGGGTCGGGAGGCCGTGGCGCGCGGCCCGCTCGAGCGTCGCGCCGAGGTGCGCCTCGACCTCGGTCTTCCGCTTGCGAACGACGAGGTCCCGCCAGATGCCCGTCTTCGTCTTCGTGTGGCCCCGGTAGAACGTCACGATCGCCGCCATCGCCCGCGCGGTCGCCGCCGCGTCCCCCGCGCTGCCCCTCCGGTACCAGGCGGGGTCGAACTCATCGAAGGCCTCCAGCCGAACGCCCTCGGCCTCGGCGACGGCCATGCCCTCGGCCACCAGGCGGACCAGCATCCGCTGGATCTCCGGCGCGCGCTCGACGACCTCGTAGACGTGTGCGTCGACCAGCGCCGTGGCCACGAGCAAGGCGCTGTAGACGTGCTTCGACCACTTGAGACCCCAGATGTTCGCGGTGACCTGGGTCGGGGTGACCGCGCCGAGGAGGTCTGCCAGCTCCTTGGCCCGCGGCGAGAGCTCCCCGTCCAGCTCGCCGACCGCGAACGTCCCCGTGCCACCGTGCTGGATCCGGCCCGGCGCGATCCAGTCGGCTGCCCAGTTGACGAGGCAGCCGACGGTCCGCCCCCGCCCGACCCGCGCCGCGATGACGGCCTCGTTCAGCCCGTTCTGGAGGGACACGACGGTGCCGCGCGCGTGGAGCCGGGGAGCGATGCGGTCGAGAGCGGCTCCGGTGTGCTGCGCCTTGACGGCGAGCAGCACGAGGTCGAGGGTCACCGGCAGTCCGTCCGGGGTGACGGCCCGGACCGGAGCGGTCCAGACGCCGCCGGGCGTCACGATCGCCAGCCCGGTCGCGTTCATGGCCGCGACGTGGTCGGCCGCCTGGTCCACCAGCAGCACGTCGTGTCCGGCCCGCGCCAGCGACGCCCCGGTCACGCCGCCGATGGCGCCCGCCCCGACGATCGTGACGGTCATCCGCCCCTCTCTATCACAGGGGCCCGGGAGCGTCAACGCGACGGGCCTGTCGGCATATAATCGAGAGCGCTTGGCCCGGTGGGGGCCCACCGGCCCGATTCGTCACTCGAGACCAGGAGAGTCCGATGAAGCTCGTTCGCTATTCCGTGCGCGGCTCGTCCCCTCGCCTCGGCGTCCTCGTCGGCGACCGCATCCGCTGCCTGGGCGAGACCTACCACCGCTACCTCGCCGGCCGCGGAGTCGTGCGCGCGGGCGAGCTGGCCCACGCGCTGTTTCCGCCGAGTGCGCGCGGGTTCCTCCAGGCCGGCGCGGCCGCCGAGGACGGTCTCCGCGCCATGGAGGACGCGGTGCGAGCCGGGCGGCTCGAGTGGGTCACGCACCCCTCCGCCGAGGCTCATCTCCACGCGCCGATCCACGACCCCGACAAGTTCATCTGCATCGGGCTCAACTACAGCGACCACGCCGAGGAGACGAAGAGCCCCATTCCCAAGGAGCCGCCCCTCTTCGCCAAGTTCTCGAACGCGATCGTGGACTCGACCGCGCCGATCGTCCGCCCGAAGGGCTGCGAGAAGCTCGACTACGAGGTGGAGCTCGGGTTCGTGATGGGGCGCGAGGCCCGTGACGTCCCCGCCGAGCGCGCGCTCGACTACATCTGGGGCTACGTGCTCGTCAACGACGTGAGCGCGCGGGACTTCCAGCTAGTCACCTCCCAGTGGATGGCCGGCAAGGCCTGCGACACCTTCGCGCCCATGGGCCCCTGGATCGCCGACCGGACCGAGGTTCCCGACCCGCACGTCCTCGATCTCCGCACCTGGGTGAACGGGACCAAGCTCCAGGACGGGAACTCGAAGAACCTGATCTACAACATCAACTACCTCGTCGCGTTCCTGACCGCGAAGATGACCCTCCTTCCGGGCGACGTCGTCATCACCGGGACCCCGGCCGGCGTCGGGTTCACGCGCAAGCCCCCTGTGCTCCTCAAGGGCGGCGACCGCGTGCGCATGGAGATCACCGGGCTCGGGACCCTGGACAACCCGGTCGTCGAGGCCTGAGCCCCCGCCGGGACGCTGCCGGGCCGCCTGCTTCGCCCCTCTCCTGGCACGCCGGCTGCAAGCCTCTTCCGCGGCCATGGGCACGAGCTTGTCCGCGGACGGTCTCCTCCTCGCGACCCACCGGCGCCGGTGGTCCAGAACTATTGGCCACAGTTCGCGGTTCTCCCTAGGAGTACCGAAACTCCGGGGCCGAAGCGGGGACCGCCGTGGCACCCCGCCTTTGCCAAGACGGGAGGCCTGGTGCCGAGGATGAGCAGGGGGACGATCCCCGCCGCTCGTCGTGTCCCTCGCGGCGCGGCGGGGTCGGTCCGGGCGGCCGGGGCCAGCCTGGCCCTCCTGGTGGTCGCCTCGCTCACGCTCCTGCTCCCGGGATCCGCCTCCGCGACTTCTCTCCTCTTCTACGGCCACGGCGCGGGTGACATCGACCGCGTCAAGGTCCCGATCGACGACCCCAGCACGAGCCGGCAGGCCGACGTCGGAGCGACCGGCTTCACGCTCGAGTGGTGGATGCGCGCGGCGCCCGGCGCCAACGCCTCCGACGCGGTCACCTGCGACGCGAACGACGGCTGGATCACGGGCAACATCGTCTTCGACCGAGATGTGTTCGGCCCCGGCGACCGCGGCGACTTCGGGGTCTCGCTCACCGGCGGTCGAGTGGCCTTCGGCGTGAGCATCGGAGCCTCCGGGAACACGATCTGCGGGGCGACGGACGTGACGGACGGCGTCTGGCATCACGTCGCGGTGACGCGGCGGAAGTCGGACGGCCGGCTGCGGATCTACGTGGACGGCGTCCTCGACGCCGAGGGCGACGGCAACGTCGGGCCGGACCAGGACGTGAGCTACCTGGACGATCGCGCGACCTCGTACCCGAACTCCGACCCGTTTCTAGTCATCGGCGCCGAGAAGCACGACGCCGGCCCCGCCTATCCCTCCTACCATGGGTTGCTCGACGAGATCCGGCTATCCACGGTGGAGCGGTACACGGCGAGCCGGTTCACGCGACAGTTCAGCGCCTTCGTCCCGGACGGCAACACCGCCGCGCTGTACCACCTCGACGAAGGAGCCGGCGACGTGGTCGGCGACGCGTCGGGCGGCGGCAGTCACGGCACCCTGAAGCTCGGCGGAACCCCGCCCGCGGGACCGGCGTGGTCGAGCGAGTCGGCGCCGCTCGAGGCGACCCGGCACGTGGCACTCGAGCAGGTGATCTCGGGCCTGGCGCAGCCGGTGGCGATCGCGAGCGCGGGGGACGGGCGGCTCTTCGTCGTCGAGGCGGCCGGTCGGATCCTCGCCTACGAGGTGAGCGAGGCCGTCCCGTTCACTCCTCTGGGCACGTTCCTGGATATCCGGAGCCGGGTCCTGTCCGGCGGGGAGCGTGGACTCCTCGGCGTGGCGTTCCATCCGAGCTACGCCAGCAACGGCTACTTCTTCGTGTACTACACGCGAAAGCCCGAGGGTGACGTCGTCATCGCGCGCTACCAGGCCTCCCCGGCCGGCTCCGGCAGCGTCGATCCGGGCACCGAGAGCATCCTCCTGACCATCCCGCACTCGACGTTCAGCAATCACAACGGCGGCGGGATGGCATTCGGACCGGACGGCTACCTGTACGCCTCCGTGGGCGACGGCGGCGGCGGCGGCGACGCGCTCCACAGCGGCCAGAACCTCGGCGTGCGTCTGGGCAAGGTTCTGAGGCTCGCGGTCGACGTGTCGGGAGGCCCGTCGCCGTACTACGCGGTTCCGCCGGACAACCCGTTCGTCGGCGACTCGGCGGCCATGCCGGAGATCTGGGCCTGGGGGCTCCGGAACCCCTGGCGCATCAGCATCGACCGGCTCACCGGCGATCTCTTCATCGGGGACGTGGGTCAGGGCAATCGCGAGGAGGTGAACTTCCAGATCGCCGGCGGCCCCGGCGGCGTGAACTACGGCTGGCCTCGCACGGAAGGGACGGCCTGCTACAGCCCGTCCTCCGGATGCGACACCAGCGGCCTCGTCCCGCCCATTCTCGACTACTCGCACGACGAGGGCTGCGCGATCACCGGCGGCTATCGCTACCGTGGCGCGGCGGTCCCGACGCTCCACGGCGCCTACGTCTTCGGCGACTACTGCAGGGGCACGGTCTGGGTCGCCTCGCAGGCGGGCAGCGGGACCTGGGCGCGGGCCGGGCTCCTCTCCACCGGCCTGAGCATCAGCACGTTCGGCGAGGACGAGGCGGGCGAGCTCTACCTGGCCCATCTCGGCGGAAGCATCCACCGGTTCGCCCGCGTACGTCCCCGGCTCACCGTCACGCGATCGGGCAGCGGTACCGGGACGGTGAGCGGCCCCGGCGGGCTGGCGTGCGGGTCGGCTTGCAACGTCCCGTACGAGCCCGGTGAGGCCGTCACGCTCACGGTCACGCCCGGCGCGAGCTCCTGGTTCGCCGGCTGGAGCGGAGCCTGCAGCGGTACCGGGAGCTGCACCGTCCTGATGGACGGCGACCGATCGGTTGCGGCGATGCTCAATCCCCGGCCCGTCTTCCAGTTCAGTGCGGCGACCTACTCGATCTGCGAAGCCTGCGGGAGCGTGACGATCACCGTGCAGCGTCTCGGGAGCACCGCGGGGACCGCCACGGTCGACTACGCCATCGAGGGGGGAAGCGCCACGGCACCGCCCCTGGCGGCCGCCGACTTCACGCCGCCGGGAGGCTCAGGGGGCCCCCTGACCGGCACGCTGACCTTCACGCCGGGACAGACGACACGGACATTTGCCATCGCCATCCTCAACGACGCGCGCGCCGAGGGCCCGGAGACGGTGCTGCTCTCGCTCCACAACCCCACCGCGGGGGGAGCGCTGGGCGCTCAGCCCACCGCGGTGCTGACGATCCTGGACGACGACACCGCGGGTCTCCTCCAGTTCACCCAGACGGCGTATTCCACCAGTGAGACCGGCTTGAGCTTCGGCGTGCCCGTCCAGCGCACGGGGGGCGGCGCCGAGACGTCGGTCACGTGGACCATCGTCGGCGGATCGGCCGTGCTCGGCGTCGACTTCGACACGCCGGGTGGCGCCGCGTCGGGAGCCCTCCCGTTCCCGGCCAACGCCGGGATCGGGTGGATACCGCTGACGCTCCGGCGCCAGACCGACACCCGGGCCGACGGGGCGCGGACGATCCAGCTCGCGCTCTCCGGGCCGCAGCCCGCCGGGCTGGCCGCCCTGGGGCCGAGGGGCGCCGCCACGCTGACGATCACCGACAACGACACCGCGGGCGTGATCCAGTTCAGCCCGGCCACGCTCAGCGTCAGCGAGGCCGTCGTCGGGGCCAAGGCGGTCCTCACCGTCACGCGAAGCCAGAAGGCAAGCGGTGTGTCCGTCGACTGGGCCGTCACCGGGGGGACAGCCGTCGCTGGCACTGACTACGCCGGCCCGACGAGCGGGACGCTCACCTTCGACGCCGACGTCTTGACTCGGCCCATCGAGCTCGCGCTCCTCGATCGGGACGGCGCCCAGGGGTCGCGAACCGTCGTGGTCACGCTGAGCCACCCCACTGGCGGCGCCACGCTGGGCGGGCAGAAGACCGCGACGCTGACGATCACCGACGACGAGATCGGGCTCCAGTTCAGCCAGCCGGGCTACGCCGTGAGCGAGGGCAGCGGCGGGGCCACGATCACGGTCGTCCGCACGGGTCCCCCGCAAGCGCCGGTAGCGGTCAGCTTCACAACGACCGCTCCGAGCTCGGGAGTCGCCGCCACGGCCGCGGCCTCGCCAACGGTCTGCACGCCCGGCTCGAACTACCGGCCCGTCAGCGGCACGCTCAGCTTCGGCGCGTGGGAGACGAGCAAGAGCTTCTGGATCCCGCTCTGCCCCGACGGAGTGGTGGCACCGGCTCCGAAGGTCGTGGGCCTGAGCCTCTCCACTCCCCAGCCGAATGGCGTCGCCCACCTCGGGCCGTGGCCGTCGGCCAATCTCACCATCAGCAACGTGGACGTGGGCGGCACGCTCCGGTGGACCTCGTCCCAGTATTGGGTCAGTGAGCTGTCGAGCAAGGTCCTCCTGACCGTGTTCCGGTCCGGCGGGGCGGCGGGCAATGTGACGGTCGACTACGTGATTGCGAGCGGCACCGCGACCGCGGGCGCCGATTTCACCGGCCCCGGTGGCGGCCCTCTCGGCGGGACGCTGACGTTCCCGGCCAATGTCATGTCCCGGACGCTCGAGATCCCCGTGCTCTCCCACGACGGGGCCGAGCCGGACGAGACGCTCACCGTGACGCTCCAGAACGCCCAGGGCGGCGCCACCGTCGACAGCCCCGGCGTCGCCACGGTGACCATCATCGACAACGACCGCACGGGCACCGTGCAGTTCGCCCAGACCACGGTCACCGTCCCGGAGTATGCGGCGTCCGCGACCCTGACCGTGTTCCGCACCGGATCGACGAGCCTGGCGGCCAGCGTCCCCTACCAGATCACGGGGAAAACGGCCGCCGTCGATCCGGCGACTTCCCTGAGCGGGACCGTGAGCTTCCAGCCCGGCCAGGGGAGCGTTCCGCTCGTCATCCACCTCGTGGACGACTCG